>JAKAFB010000120.1 GCA_021818105.1 Acidobacteriota bacterium | reverse complement strand
CCGAATGTCATCAAGGGCAATGCGTATTACACGGCTCCCTGGAAGTGGAAGGGCCAGTCGACCACGTTTGGCATCTTCCAGCAGTTCCTGCAGGGCAGCCCGGTGAGCTCGTACACCGATCTCGCCGGCATGTTTGGCTCAGAGGTGTCTGAAGCCACCTACGTGTTCGGGCGCGGCAAGTACGTGAACATGACCACGGACCCGAACACCGGTGCGATCACGCTGGGAGCCCCGTACACTCGCCGTACACCGTGGTTCCTGCAGACCGACCTGAACGTTTCGCATTCGATCCGCGTGGGCGACCAGAAGACGCTGACGTTTGAAGCGAACGCGTTGAATGCGCTGAACCAGCGGGCTGTCACGGCCTACTGGGCAGGCATGAACTCGATCAACTTTGCCACTCCTCTGTACCCAGGGCTTGATTCCACCGGCGCTCCGGTCAATCTCGCCTCCGGCGCGGATTTGTACAAGGTGCTGGAAGGCGGATACAACGTGCAGACGTGGGTCAACGGAAACAATGGCCAGGTGCCGAATGTCATCAAGAATTCGCAATATGGCCAGCCGTACCTGTATCAGCTGGGACGCAGCCTGCGCCTTGCGATGCGGTACACCTTCTAAACGAAACAGCGGCATTCACCAAAAAGGGGAACCTGAGCGATCAGGTTCCCCTTTTGCTTTTGTGTGCGAAGGCGGTGGCTGCCGGGCGATGAAGCTGCCTGCGCGCTACTTCTTCTTTGTTGAGGACTTTTTGGCTGGGGACTTCTTTGAGGCTGGCGCTTTTTCTTTTGCTGGAGCGGCCTTCTTTGCAGCAGCCGTTTTGACGGGCACTTTCTTTGCGGGTGCGGCGGCCTTCTTCTTTGGCGCGGATTTGGCGGGCTTCTTCGCGGCGGGCGCGGCGCCGGCCTTGCTGCGGGCGGCGCGGGTGCGGGCGGCGATGAGGGCCTTGAGCTCCTCGTCGAACTCGGCGGGGGTGAGCGGGCGCGCGGACTTGCGGAGGCGCTCGATGTCGTAGAAGGCGCGGCGCTCGGCGAGGAAGACGTGGACAACGAAGTCGACGTAGTCGAGGAGGATCCACTCGCCCTGGCGGCGGCCTTCGACGGAGTGCGGCAGGACGCCGAAGTCGCGCTTGAGTTTGAGCTCGATTTCGTCGGCGATGGCGGTGGCCTGGCGCTCGTTGGAGGCGGAGGTGATGAGGAAGAAGTCGGCGAGGCCGGAGTCAACGGGGTCGAGTTCGAGGATGCGGGTGTCGGTGCCTTTTTTGTCCTCACAGGCCTTGGCAGCAGCCTGCACCAGAATGCGGGTATGTTCGTGCGCCTGCGTCGTGGTTGTCATGCGATGGCAATGGTCTCCAAAGGACCATCGTAGCCCGTTGAGGGGGCGGGGGCAAGCCAGGGGCGGCTCTATGGAGTGCGCGGTACAACGCACGGGGACCGGGCTTTGCGCATCCAAGAGCGTGCGCAGGGCGAGTGGTTTGATGTAGTTATCTGGGGAGGATGGCAGGCGGGGCGGATTTTGTGGGCGTAAGCGGTAAGCTGCCAGGACCTCAATCCTTGCTTGTGAAAGCAACTCTCAGGATTGAGATCCAGCTGAGGAGCACGGTGGCCACGCAGCCAATGAGGCCGGTGAAAAACATGACCTCCACGACGCGGATTGCCCAGATGATGATGTGGTCGAGCATTGAGATCCACCTTCAATGATCCAAGCGCGCTTCCTTACTGTATTGTGCTTTGGACAAGTAGCAGCGAGTGGCTGGACCGGCACCTTCTCTTCGTAGAATTTTGGACGGAACCTTACAACAAAAATATTGCGGATGGCGAATCGCAATTTGCGGGCGACCTCTGCCGGGTTCGGACATTGATTTAAGCGATTGATATTAATGAATAAACGTGGTGGACGGGTAGCCGCGCATTGGTACAGCTAAGTGAGTTCGGAACACAGTGAAACGTGGGTGTGCTCAAACTCTCAACGGTAGAGCTGGTGGGCGGCTATAAAGGCAGCGACGGCGGGGGGCAGGAGAGCAGCTGCGGACTGAGCGGAGCGGATTTGACTACGGATTTGGGTGGCGCTAACGTCGACGTGCAGGCCGGGAAGCAGGTAGAAGGGTGCGGTGGTCCCGGCGGTGTTTCGGAGGGTGAGGCGGCGGAACTCGGGTGAGGCGGGCTCTGCGGGGGGCTCGCTGAGGCTGAGACCCGGGGGCAGCATAGCTGCGATGTCAGTGAGTTGCTGGCCGGGGCGGGAGGCGACGATGAGCGGCGCGAGAAAGGGCAGCTCGGCTGCGCGATGCCACTGGCGCAGGCCGAGGAAGGAATCGGCACCCATGAGGCAGAAGAGCGCACTGCCGGGAGGGAGTTGTGCGCGAAGGGCGAGGAGCGTGTCGTAGGTGTAGTTGGGGCGACCAGCAGGGGTGGGCGCGTCGATGAGGGAGACTTCAAAGCTGGGCTCATCGGCAATGGCGAGGCGGGTCATGGCGACGCGGTGGTCGAAGCAAGCGCTGGAGCCGTGGGGTTTCAACGGCTGGGTGCCGACGGGCGCGAAGAGGACACGGTCCAGATGTAGGGCGGCGCGGGCGGCGCGGGCTACGGCAAGGTGGCCGTTGTGAGGAGGGTCAAAGCTGCCACCGAAGAAGGCAACGCGAGAACCTGCGGCGGGTGCGCCTTCAGTGGCGGCATAGAGCATGGCTCCATGGTAATGCTTTAGCATCGTAGGCACGATGATGCGATATCTGATTGCGGTTCTTGCGCTGGCCGGGGCGGTGGTATCTGGGCTGGCGCTGCAGGTGCACTACTCGACGGCGACGGAGCCGTGCTCGATCAACGAGCAGTGGGATTGCGGCGTGGTGAATCACAGTCCGTTTGCGGTGATTGGGCGTGTACCTGTGGCAGCGATTGGAATTGTGGGCTACCTGGTGCTTGCGGGATTGGCGCTGCTGCGCTGGCGTTTTGTGCTGATGGTCATGGCGTTTGCCGCCTTCTGCTTTGCGCTGCGTCTGACGCTCATCGAGGAGTTTGACCTGGGCGTGTGGTGCCTGTACTGCGTGATTTCGCAGGGGATTATCGCGATCATCATGCTGTTGAGCGTGGGCTGGCTGGGCGCGGATTATGCAGCGCTGAAGCGTGCGGAGCGGCGAAGAGTCTAGGCAGGTTCAAAGCAGTGAAGATGCGGAATTCTGCTTGACCCTTGCGCATCTATTGGCGCAAGGTGGGTTTCATGCTTCGTACTTCCCTTGTGTTGCCCTGCTACCTGGCAATCTCTGTTTTTGCCTACGCACAAACGCCTGCAAGCAATCCGCTTGCGCCCTATATCTCCGAGGATGCGCCGGTGATTGCACTGGAGCATGTGGAACTGATAGACGGAACGGGCGGCCCAGCAACAAGCGACAAGACGATTGTGATCGACCACGGGAAGATTGCGGCCGTGGGTCCGAGTGCGTCGATGGCGGTACCGGCGGGGGCGAAAGTGCTGGAGTTGCAGGGGCACACGGTGTATCCGGGACTGGTGGGGATGCACGAGCACCTGTTCTATAGTGAGCCGACGAGCAGCACTCTGCATGGGCTGGTGGCAGGGGAACTGGTGGACACGGCACCACGGCTCTATCTTGCGGCGGGCGTGACGACGGCGCGCACGACGGGGAGCATTGCGCCGTACACGGACTTGAACATCAAGAAGGATATTGATGCGGGAAAGGTGCCGGGACCGGAGCTGGACGTGACGGGGCCTTATCTGGAGGGCAATCCGCCGCTGATTCCGCAGATGCACATCCTGACAGGGCCCGAGGAAGCGCGCAAGATGGTGGACTTCTGGGTGGGGGAGGGTGCGACATCGTGGAAGGCGTACATGCACATTTCACCGGTGGAGCTGAAGGCCGCGATTGCCGAGGTGCATGCGCGCGGGGAGAAGATCACGGGGCACCTGTGCTCGGTGGGATTCACCGCGGCGGCGGATATGGGAATTGATGACCTGGAGCACGGGATCGCGGTGGATACGGAATTTACGCCCGGACGCAAGGAGGGCGAATGCCCGGACAATGCGGCGGCATACATGGCCGAGCATGTGGAGATGGACAGCACGCCGGTGATGACGATGATTCACGAGCTGGTGCAGCGGCACGTGGCGGTGACTTCAACGCTGGCGGTGCTGGAGAGCCTGGACCCGGGGCATCCGCCGATGGAGTTCATGCTGCGGGAGCGTGATTCGATGCCACCGACGGTGTGGTCGGGCGTGCTGACGACACGTTCGATGATTCAGGAGCGCGCGGCGAAGTCCTATTGGCAGGTCCTGTTCAAGAAGGAGATGCAGTTTGAGCGCGAGTTTGTGGCCGCGGGCGGGCTTCTGATGACGGGCTGCGATCCGACGGCGTATGGCGCGGTGCTGCCGGGCTTTGGCGATGAGCGCAATTTGGAGCTGCTGGTGGAAGCGGGGTTTACATCGGAGCAGGCGATTGCGATTGCGACGCGGAACGGAGCGGAGTACCTGGGCCGCGCGGACAGGATCGGGACGATTGCGGCGGGCAAGCAGGCGGACCTGGTGGTGGTGAATGGCGACGTAGCGAAGGACATCACTGCGGTGGAGCGTGTGGAGACGGTGTTCAAGAACGGATTGGGATTTGACTCGCACAAGCTGATGGAGAGCGTACGCGGGATGGTGGGACTGCGCTGACGGGATTTTCCCGTGTGTACGGGAGAGTCCCTACGCGTCAAGGTGGATACGGTTTTGCTACATGCTGCGGCCTGCAGCAGCCCGTCCAAGCCCAAACGCGCGAGGGGCTGCGTACCCGATAGACTAGAGCCATGTGCGCAGCCGCGGGTAACAGCGGCGCGCCGCAGGGAGAATGCTGGTTTGTCTTTGAATCGCCGCAGATTTCTGAAGTCGCTTTCCCGGACCGCACTTGTACTTTCACTGGAAGATGTGTTGAGCCTTGCTAAGCCGCTCTGGGGGCAGGCTGCGCCCGCAGCTCAGCAGAAGCCCAAAGGCATGTCGCGCGAGACGTACTCGGCCGAGGTGCGGCCGAGGCCGAAGGGAGTGTATTCGCCGGTGGAAGGCACGCCGCTGGGCGTGCAGTTTGTGGATGTGGCGAAGGAGTCTGGGCTCAACGTGGAGATGATCTTCGGCGGCGAGCACAGGAACAAGTATCTGCTGGAGACGACGGGCTGCGGCGCGGCGTTTTTCGACTACGACCAGGACGACTGGTTGGATATCTTCCTGGTGAATGGCTGGCGGCTGGAGGGTTTTCCCAAGGGGAAGGAGCCGGTGTGCCGCCTGTTCAAAAACAATCGCGATGGCACGTTTACCGACGTGACTCTGAAGGCGGGACTAGCGCGATCGGGCTGGGGGCAGGCATGCTGCGTGGGTGACTACAACAACGACGGGTGGAATGACCTGTTTGTGAGTTACTACGGACAGAATGCGCTCTTCCGCAACAACGGGAACGGGACGTTTACCGAGGTGACGAAGGAGGCAGGTCTGCTGCAGGACCGGCTACGGTGGAACTCGGGGTGCAGCTTTCTAGACTACGACAAGGACGGGCACCTGGATCTCTTCGTGGGCAACTATATCGACTTTGACCTGAAGACGGCGCCGCTGCCGGAGGACGCCAACTGTGTGTACAAGGGCATCGTGGTGGCGTGCGGGCCGCCGGGACTGGAAGGCGGGAAGAACATCCTCTATCACAACAATGGGGACGGGACGTTCACGGACGTGAGCGAGAAGGCGGGGATGTGGGGCACGCTGGGCACGTATGCGCTGAGCTGCGGTGCGG
>JAKAFB010000043.1 GCA_021818105.1 Acidobacteriota bacterium | reverse complement strand
GGCACAATCTGCTCCAGCGGCAGCCCCATGCGCGTCAGGCTGCGAAACAGCGCGTGCAGTTGCGTCATCAGCATGGATGCCGCGACGCCTTTGCCCGAGACGTCACCCAGAACAAAGAACAGTTGCCCATCGCCAGGGATCAAGTCGCAGTAGTCGCCGCTCACCGGCCCCAGCGGCGCGTAATGGTAGCTGGTTTCCCACCCACCTGCCCGCAGGCCCGCCAGCGGCAAAAGATTCTGCTGCACCTGCGCCGCCAGTTCCAGATCCCGCTGCAGCGCATGGAGATCCGACTCGCTCAGGTCGCACAGGCAGTAGCGGAGCAACGGATTGGCCAGCAGCCGCTCCTGCTCGATCGGTTCGTGGCATCTCTCGCAAAGGCCGTAGGTGCCAATCGCCATCCGCTCCAGCGCTGAATCCACTTCCCGCAGCAGACCGCCCAGACTTGCATCCCGCGGTGAAAGTGCAATCGCCGATTCGAGGCGTCGCTTCCTCTCTTCCAGCTCGCGGTGCAAAAAAGCTACTTCTTGCGTCGCCATAACACTCTGCTCAAAGCGCCCGTCACTCGCGCATCGCGCTCATTCTACCCCAGGTTGATGTGAACGCGCGTTCATAGTGTTGTGCCTTTCTCACACTTCATCCGGGAACTGATTCCATTGTGACCCAGCAAGACCTGCCGAGCTTCGGGTGCCCCAGGTCTCGCAGTGGCGCGGGAATCTCCCCCACTCACACCGCTGGCATCCTACGCAAACTAAACCTTGTCATTCTCACCACGCCTTGTCATCCTGAGCGGAGCACGCTTGGGGCCCCGGCGCGCGCAGCGCGTTGGGGTAAGCGCAGCGAAGGATCTACTTTTCTATCCCCCACCCCACCCTGGACTGCCGGGTGCCCCGGGTCTCGCCTTTGAGACCTGGGATCCCACGAACTCCCCGCAACCCCGCCTTGTGTCAGGGCACGACTTCAGTCGTGCCGAAAAATGCCGCATGAAAAGATGTGGGCTTCAGCCCCTGCGTGCCAACTTTGGGAAACTTCCGGTTAGCCGGTGATACGGGAAGAACACTGCGCGGGAAGCGTGGCTTTGAGCACCATCGCCTGTTTACAGCAGCAAACTCCATTCACTAGTCTTACTCAAATGCAGCCTCGAATGACAGAAGTGATTGCGGTTAGGCGGTTCTGGTGGGAACACGAACCGAGTCGGCAGTTACTGGTGAGTATCGGTAAGCCAAATCAATTGCCAGACGCCAAAGGTGAGTTTTACTGTCCGATTCAAACATCGGGGTTCGGTGATGATGAGCGGATCGAGGCGATATTCGGTGTTGATGCTTTTCAGGCACTAGAACTTGCGATGCGATACGTCTGTTTTAGATTGTCTGCCATTAACCGCGAGAGCGGAGGACGCTTGCGTTGGGAGTTCGGGGACAATGGTCGGATACCAGAGGAATGGGAACAGAAGACCATAGAGCCCGATTCATCCGTGGGGCATGCTTGACGGTTTGTCAGCGATGGGGACACACGCCCAAAACTGCTCTGCCCATGCCGGAGAAAGCGCGGGGCGGCGTTCGGGCACGCAAGAACGTTTACCAACTTGTCATCTCCCCATTGGGGGTGATTTGCTCGGAATGCCGCTTGATGCCGAGATGCGCGTTTCGATAGCGTGCTACTTTGACTCTTTCCGCGTCCCAATTGCTACCCATATCAACAGAGCGTAAGCAGCGGCGGAGATGATAAACAGCCACCACGCATGAAGCACAATCGGAAACAGAAAAAGCAGAGCAACCAGCAGCCAGAAACGCCATCCCGTTGGCCAACTATCCATTCCGGCACCTCTCACTTGAGATTACCCTGAGCGAACTGACCTCTGTTGGTGGATAGTCGGCTAACCGGACATAACCCAAACTCACACCAGCCACCCGCCTCCGTGGTCAAGCCCTTCGCAACAACATCCGCCGCAAACCCCTGAATCTACTCACCCAATTCCCCGCCCCGGCCTTGCAGACTATTTCGCCAATTCCTTCACAATCAGAGTAGTCAGCAATAGAGGGCTCGTCAGCCCTCCGTCTCAGGAGAACCCCACCATGTCCATCGAATCGCAATCCTTGCCAGCGTCCGTCGAGCCCGCCCACGCCAACCCCGCCGTCGCCCGCTGCTGTGAGGCCTTCAACCGCATCTACAAGGTCAACATCGCCATCAATCAAACCAAGGCCGCAGCCACCGAGTGCGCCGCCGTCGCCTATCGTGAAGCCATGCCTCCGCTCACCGGCCCAGACAACATCCGCGACTTCATCGCCTGCGTTGCCCAGGGCATCCTCGTCGGCGCCATTAACTCTCTGCAAAGCAGCAAGCTCCTCTACGCCGCACAGGTCGCACTCTCAGCCTCGCGCAAGCTGCCTACTCAAAAGCCCAGCGCCGCCTAACCGAGAAAGGGGCAGTAGGCACCCCCCTACCCCCCTTGAAAATTTTCGTTTTCCACAAAAAGCTTGCCGAAAATTATCCGGCTCTGTGAAACACCCGCTCGGCTACTTGCCCATTGCCTCCGGCGCATGCAGATACCGGCTCGCATACTCCAGAAACATCGGCCAGTTCGGTGCCGGCGTGTGCCCATAGGGGTGTTGCCGAAACGCAAGATTGCCCTGCGTCAGCGCAGTCTCCGTCGGCGGATACTGCGTCGTGCCCAGTCCCTCATGGCCCAGCAGCCGATACACCGGCCCCGCCGCCACCTCGGCCAGGAACATTCCTTTCGGATCCGCCCACGCATCGCCCTTAGGGTTCGCGTAGCCGTCACCCACGCTGGCGCCCGCGCCAATAAACACCGGCCGCGGCGCGCACAGCGCAATCAGCTCGTGGTTGTCCACCGGCAAATCGCCCGGCGTCAGCGGCCCTGCATACTTCAAAAAGTTCCCGGCCATCCAGTGATACTCCGTCACAGATGCCAGGTTCGTAATCTGCTCGCCAAAGATGTGCCGGTACAGCTTCGCGCCGCCCTCGCCCGACGAACTCACATACGCAATCGCAAACCGCGGGTCATACGCCATCGCCACCAGCGCAGTCTTTCCAAATCGCGAGTGCCCCGCCAGCCCAACCTGCTTCGCATCCACGGCTTTGTCCGTCTCAAAATAATCCAGCGCCCGGCTCGCGCCCCACGCCCACGCGCGCAACGCTCCCCAGTCATCCGGCTTTCGCTGCTGTCCCTTGTTCATCAGCCCGATAATCCCCTGTGTCAGCCCCGCCCCATTGTCTGCCTGGAAGCTCGTTGGCTCCAGCACCGCAAATCCCCACCCCTTTTCCAGCACCGGCTTGAACGCAATCCCATACACATCCGGCGCATGCGCGGGCGGCTCCATCACCGGCCTCGCAACCGCCCTCTCAAAGTCCTTCGCAAACGCCAGCTCCAGAATCACCGGCACCGGTCCCGCGGCATTCGCTGGCGTCGTCAGCTCCATGTCGATGTTCACCGTGATCTGCGGATATAGCGAGTTGTCCACATGTCCCCGCAGTCTCTTCGTCACCACGGGAATCCCCTCGTAGCTCTCGCGCCTGCTGCTCATCACTTCCCATGTCACCTTCGGCAAGTGCGCAGGTGCGCGACCCAGCACCTCGCGATTGAAGTCCGCCACAATCTCCGGCCTACGCTCCTTCCACCACATCGCCGTCGTCGTCACGCGCTGCCCATTCTTCAGCACCAGCGGGTCAGGCAAATTCGGATAGACGTTGGCCTTCGATTCGTCATAATTCGTCGCGTTCGCAGCGCGTGCATCACCAGAAGGAGCCGGCCGCATCTGCGACTCCTCGATGCCCAGCAAATCCAGCATCCGTTTGCGATCCTTCGCCGCGGCTGCCCAAATCGCCTTCTGCTCTTCTGCCTTCTTGTCCGCGACCGTCACAGCCGATTTCTTCGTCGCCGCGGCCTGCGCCGACATCTGCGCTCCGCTCAAACACAGCGCCAGCACCGCCAGCCCGCACCCACCTCGCATCGCCAAACCGAAAGCACCCATCGATCCCCTCGCTTCCTGCTGCACGCTTCCCGCACGCAGCAGGAAGCGCGCCAAGAATATCGATTCACGGCATGCCCCGCAAGCCAATACGCTGGAGCGCCTTGCTTCCTCTGCGCGACATATCCACATCCCACAAAGTGAGAGCGTTGGCCCCAAACTCTCATCCTGAGCTCTCATCGTTTGCAGCTTCCCGCACCTGTGCTACGCTCCCTTTTGTAGTCATCGCCGTTCCCCCAGACAACGCAGCGCGGCGATTTGTGCAACCAAACCAGTGGAGACCTTCACATGAGCGCTGTACAGTACGACCTGGCCGTTATCGGTTCCGGGCCTTCCGGGCAGCGCGCTGCCGTGGCTGCGTCCAAAATGAAGAAGCGCGTCGCCGTCGTCGAGTCGCGCTCCGTCGTAGGCGGCGTTTGCGTCAACACCGGCACCATTCCCTCCAAGACCATGCGCGAGGCCGTCCTGCATCTCTCCGGCTACAACTACCGTTCGGTCTACGGCATCAACTACCGCGTCAAAGAAAAAATCACCATGGCCGACCTTGCCTTCCGCGTCCAGGGCGTCATCAAGACCGAGGTCGACGTGACTGAAGCGCAGCTCTCGCGCAACGGCATTGACGTGGTGCACGGCATCGCCAGGTTCATTGATCCACATCAGCTCCACGTCGAAGGACCACAGGCTGACACCATCCTCGAAGCCGACCGCATCATCATCGCCGTCGGCACGCGCCCAGCTTCATCGCCCAGGGTGCCCATCAACGGCCGCACCATCGTCAACAGCGACCAGATCCTCGACCTGCCCGCCTTGCCGCGCTCCCTCGTCGTCGTTGGCGGCGGCGTCATCGGCGTCGAGTACGCCTGCATGTTCGCCATCCTCGGCGTCCGCGTCACGCTCATCGAAAAACGCAACAAGCTCCTCGAATTCGCCGACCAGGAAATCGTCGAAGCCCTCAGCTATCACCTCCGCGACAGCCGCGTCACCCTGCGTCTCGGCGAGGAAGTCGACAGCGTCGAGGAACTTCCAGACGGCACCGTCGTCGCCAATCTCATGAGCAACAAGCGCGTCTCCGGGGACGCACTGCTCTACGCCGTGGGCCGCCAGGGCAACGTCGACGACCTCAACCTCGCCGCCGCCGGTCTTGAAGCAGACTCACGCGGACGCATCTCTGTCAACGAGCACTACCAAACCAAGGTCGAACACATCTACGCCGTTGGCGACGTCGTCGGTTTTCCTTCGCTCGCTTCCGTCTCCATGGAGCAGGGCCGCATCGCCGCCGCGCGCGCCTTCAATGACCACGCCACCACCTCGAACCCCAGCTTCTATCCCTACGGCATCTATACCATTCCTGAAATCAGCTTCATCGGCAAAACCGAGGAGCAGCTCACCGATGAGGATGTACCCTACGAGGTCGGCATGGCCTACTATCGCGAGTCCGCCCGCGGCCAGATTCGCGGCGATACCACCGGCCGCCTCAAGCTCATCTTCCACCGCGACACGCGCAAGCTCCTCGGCGTGCACATCATCGGTGAGGGCGCCAGCGAGCTCGTTCACATCGGCCAGGCCGTCATGACCCTCGACGGCACCATCGACTATTTCATCGACACCGTCTTTAACTACCCCACACTCGCCGAGTGCTACAAGGTCGCCGCTTTCAACGGCCTCGGCCGCATGCACCGCTATCAGTCGGAGTAGCCGTCATGCCGCATGCGCTCCTGACCATCCACTCCGGCATCATGCGCACGCTCCCGGCCTGCGCCACTTCGCAGCGGCCCATCGTGCTGCTGCGCCAAGTTCCCCCGCGGAGGGCCAAATGACCACTGCCATCGGCGTCGTCATGACCGAACACATTGTTGCCGGCCGTCTTGAGGATCAAAAGCTCACCGGCAACCTGCTGCGCTTTCCCGCTGATTCAGACGAGCTCGACGCTCTTATCGCCATTCCCGGCGGCGACCTCGTCGAGATGCTCGCCCAGCAGATTGCCACACTCCACGCCACAGGCCCCGTCGATGCCATCGGCGTCGCCGTCCCCGGCATCATTCGCCACGGTGTCGTGGAAGACTCGCCCAACCTCGCCCAGATTAAAGGCATGCGCCTGGCAAACGAACTCTCTCGCGTGCTCGCCGCTCGCAATATCGAAGCGCCCGTGCACATTGCCAATGACGCTGACGCCATCGCCGCCGGCGTCGCTGCTACGCGTGGCCATCTCAACAGGCTCACCCGCGTCTGGACCATCGGAAACGGCATCGGCTATGGCCGCTGGCCCTATGTCGAAGGCGTCTGGGAAGGCGGTCATGTCACCGTCTCCCTCGACCCCAGGGAGCGCTACTGCGGCTGCGGCGGCATCGGCCATCTCGAAGGCATCACCGGTTATCGCGCCATGCGCATGCGCTTCCTTGACTTGGAGCCAGAAGAGGTCTTCGCACTCGCCAAACAAGGCGACACCCGCTGCAGCGAGTTTGTCGACCTGTGGCATCGCGCCCTCGCCGCCGCCACCGCTTCGTTCATCCACATCGCCGGCCCCGGACGCTTCTACTTCACGGGCCACAATGTGGGCTTCCTTGACCTGCCCGTCCTGCGCAGCCATCTGGAGACAATGGTCATGATGAGCCCGCTGCTCAGCTACTCGCTAGAAGTTCTGCCGCCCGACGATGAAACCGCGCTCATCGGCGCAGGTGTCAGCGCCGTACGCGCGCTCACCTGGTAGCGCGCACGGCGTCTCCACTCATGCCAGTTCAGGAATAGGCTCTTCGCATCGCGCACTTAACACTGCCGCAGATAGGTCCGCGATAGCCTGTCGTGCCAGCACAGGTGGTCCTCATCAAAAATCGACCAAACCACACCCAGCCCTACAGGCAGCAGGGACAGCAACAGCGCGCCCAGCCGCCCGCGCATCTGTTGCTTCGTCGCGCGCTCATCGTCAAACGTGCACAGCGCAATCTGTGCATAGCGCATGCCCGGCGTCGCCTTGCCCAGCGCCAGGAATGTCACATGGTAAAGCACACCAATCACCAACAGGGCTGCGAGGCCTGCCAATTCTGCCGTCTTCATCGCAGGTGCCCTGTGCATCCAGTGGCCCGCAGCCGCAATCGCAGCCGCCACAATCCCCACAATCAGCGCTGCATCCACCATGCTCGCCATCAGCCGCCGAGATAGCGGCGCCAGCTGCAGCACTGGGACTTCCTCCGCCCGGGCGTCCGCTTCTCTGGTGTTGGCGCTCTCCTCCAGCATGTCATCCAGCGCAATCAGCGACCACGCCGGTCCGCTCCACGCCGCGGGAGGAAGGTCAGTGGTATCGGTCATCGCAGCAGGTTCCGTGGAGATTGTGCTTGGATCCACCTCAAAGATACTGAGCTGCCCAAACAGATCGCCTGTATCGTCACTCCGTGATCCGCCTGCGCGCGGCCGCACTTTCCGCGTTGCAACCAGCTCGCGCGGAAACTCGATCAGGTTTGCGTGGATGGGCTTCGCCGGCTCCACAGGCTCAATTACCTGCTCCGCTTCACTCGCTACGGCTGTCCCTGCGCTCCAGCTCATCTTCGGTTCCGGCGAAGCGTGCACAGCCGAAACTGTCTCCAGCTCGGCATGCCGGAACTGCATGTCCGGTTCCCAGCGTATCTGCAGCGATTCCGGAGCGGGCACCGTCGCAGCGGCGCTCGCAATATGTGCCGTCGCGTCCGTCATCTGCACCGTGGCCTGTGTCACGGTTTCCGCGTCATCTGTCTTCGACACCACTGCCGATTCCAGACTCGCCAGCACTGCCTGCGCAGCCTCCTGCGCCTCCAGTGCGGCGCGCGTGGCAGTCTCGGCCACGCGCAGTGCGGCGCGCGCCTCTGCGGCCTGCATCTCGCTATAACTTGGCGCATTTGCATAGCGCGCTGCCACCCGTGCAGCCGCCTCTGCGGCACGCCCGTTTACCGTACGCCGCTTGGAAACGGGCTCGGTTGGCTCAGCGTCGGCATTGCCTTTGCGTTTCTTGTGCGCGGCAAGGCGCTGGTTGATTTCCTGCTTCCAAGATTCCGAGGGAGCGGGCTGGCTTACCAGTGTGCTCAATTCTCCAGTTTCCCTTCTGACGCTGTTCGCGGAACTCCCCAGAGATCCGGAATCGCCGTTCAGGTCCGCCTGCTTTGCCCTTCCCCATCAGGGCTGCCGCGGACGTTGCTCGTCAAAGAGCCAGGAGGTTGCGCGAGTGCTTGCAGATCAACGCGGACTGCACGTCATCGTCCTGTTCCACCAGTCCGAATTGTCATCTGCCACCAGAGCCGCGCGATGTGCATTCCTGTTACCGGGCCCACATTTGCTATGCTGGCCTTGGTCTTCGGATGCGCCCTCGCAACTTCGTGTTTATCACGCTGCTGGCCCTCTGTCACCTGCATCTTGCGGGACAGGTGTTGACCAATGCGTTACCCCCGGAAAACAGCACAGCCCCCGCTGTGATCCAGACCACATCGGCATCGGCCGGAGACCATCTTCCCGATGATCCGGGACAGGAAATCCTTCCCGTCGCACAGCCTGAACCTCAGCCCTCCACCGGCGTTCCAGTACGCTGGGAGGCACAGCGCCAGACGCGCGTGGGCGATGTCTGGACGCTCAGCGGCGGCGTTGTCGTCTACTACCGCGAATACACACTGCGCGCCGACAAGGTGGTCTATCACCAGTCCTCCACGCTGCTTGAGGCCGACGGGCACCTCCAGGTCACCGGCGGACCAGAAGACGCCGTGATTGAAGCCACGCACGGCGAAATGCTCCTCAACCAGCACACCGCGCGCTTTTTCAACGTCAACGGCTCCATCGGTGTCCGCCGCAGCGGGCGCGCCGTCGTCTACTCCACGTTGAATCCCTTCCTCTTCTCCGGCAGAGTGTTGCTGCAAAGCGGCAAGGGCAGCTACCGCGTCATTGACGGCACCATGACCAACTGCCGACTGCCACACCCTGACTGGCAGTTGATTGCGCACTCCATCCAGGTGGCCAACGGCGTCGCATCCACCAGGAACACCTTCTTCAAGCTGCTCGGCCTGCCCATCTTCTATCTGCCCTACCTGCGCCATCCAGTGGATGAAACCGGCCGCGAGAGTGGCTTCCTCATCCCCGTGCTCAGCAACTCGTCCATCCGCGGCTACACCTTCGGCGAACAGTTCTACTGGGTCATCAATCGCAGCATGGACATGACCATCGGCACCGAGTACTACTCCAAGCGCGGCTTCGCGCCCAACGGCGACTTCCGCTACAAAGGCCCCGGCCTCGACCACCTCACCGTCCGCTGGAATGCTCTGCTCGATCGCGGCGTTGCCTCCACGCCTCCCGCAACCGGACTCATCAACCAGGGCGGCGTGGACATCACTGCCCTCGGCCGCGTGGACTTTTCACCGGAGACCCGCATCGCCGCCGACGTCGAATATCTTTCCAGCTATGTCTACAAGCTGGTCTTCGACGACAACTACCTGCAGGCCGTCAGCTCTGAGGTACAAAGCACCGCATCCCTGACGCATGCGCACAACGGCTACGTCGCATCCGGCTACCTGGACCGCCTACAGACCTTTGCCAGTTCCACGCCCGGCGACGAGGCCCGCATCCTGCATCTGCCCAGCCTGCGCTTCGACGCGCTCGACAGGCCCTTATTCACTTCGCCTCTGTATTGGGGCATGGATTCCTCGGTCGGCCACCTCAGCCGCGCTGAAGCGCTCTTCCACGCCCGCAACGTAGGGCGTTTCGACATCTATCCGCATCTCTCCTTGCCCATCGTTGCCGGCGGCTGGAGCATTGTGCCGCAAGCGGCCCTGCGCGCCACGCTCTACACTGGCAGCCAGACGCCCGACCTCACCGGCACCCGACAGGGCACACCATCCGTCAGCCACGACCCGCTGCAACGCACCGACGCAGAGTTCTCGCTGGACCTGCGACCGCCGGCCTTCGAGCGCGACTTCACTCTCAATCGCTGGAACCGCCAGTTGCGCCACGTGATCGAACCGGAGCTCATGTACCACTTCGTCGGCGGCATCGGCTCCAAGGCCCGCAATGTCCTCATGATCGACACGTCAGACATTGCCACAGACACCAACGAGGTCGGCTACTCCCTCACGCAGCGCTTCTATCTGCGCCCCACGCAACCGCGCACCTGCACAACGGACCAGCAGGCCAACGGCAAATGCCCCGCAACTCCACGCGAGTGGGCCAGTTGGCAGGTGATGCAGAAGTTCTTCATCGACCCCAACTTCGGCGGCGCGCTCATCGACAATCGCCGCAACGTCTTTGACACCACGCTGGACCTCAACGGCATCGCCTTCCTCACCTCTCCGCGCAATCTCTCGCCGCTCATCTCCCGCCTGCGCTTTGAAGCCATCGACAATCTCCGCGTCGAGTGGGACTTCGACTACGACCCCAAGGGCGGCCGCATCGGCGCAGACAACCTCTTTGCCGGCTACAGTTGGGGACGCACGACCGTCGGACTCGGCCGCGCGCTGCTTAACGCCGTCGACGAGAAGGGTAGCTCCGCCTCCACCATCCAGAGCCAGCTTCTCGATCCCTTCCTCTCCGTCGGCAAGCCCAACGGAGAAGGCTTCAACCTGGCGGCCAACGCCGGCTATGACTTTGTCCAGGGCGCCATCCAGTACGCCGGCATCCAGGCTATCTACAACTGGAACTGCTGCGGCATCAGCCTCGGCTATCGTCGCTTCGCCCTCGGCTCCATCCGCGATGAGACGCAGTACCTCTACGGCATCACTCTCGCCAACTTCGGCTCCGTCGGCGACATCCGCCGCTCCAACACCGTCTTCCGCGACCCCAGCCAGCCACCTGCTTACTAGGAATTGCCCAATTTGCTCCCCTGCCTCCAATCCTCCGTGCACCCCAGCGCAGGCCGCACCCAAGCCCTGATAGGCCCTCCTGGGGTATCCTTTTCATAGAGGGTATTTCTTCTTGGCACGCATCCATTTTCTGGCTGTTTTGCTTGTGCTTGGCCTCGCCGCCGGCTGCCGCGCGCAGTCCCCGTCGCAAAGCTCAAATGACGTTTCGCTCAACCGCCGCGTTGAAGTCATGGTGCGCTCACAGTTCAATGTGCCCCCGGACTACACCGTAAGCATCGGCCCGCGCACGCCCAGCAACATCTCCGGCTATGACACGCTACCCGTCACGCTTTCGCGCAGCGGCAAGTCCACGGTCGTCAAGTTCCTGCTTGCCAGTGACGGCAAGACGCTCGCCCGCCTTGAGACCTTCGACCTCGACAAGAATCCGACCCTGAACATCGACATCGCCGGCCGTCCCATTCGCGGCAATCCCGCCGCAAAGGTCACCGTCATCAACTTTGACGACCTGGAGTGCCCCTTCTGCGCGCGCATGCACCAGACGCTCTTTCCCGCCACCATGGAGCGTTACAAGGATAAGGTCCGCTTCATCTACAAGGATGATCCGCTCGCCGAGATTCACCCCTGGGCCATGCACGCTGCCGTGGATGCCAACTGCCTGGCCGCCGAAAGCCCCAACGCCTACTGGGCCTATGTGGACTACCTCCACACCCACGGCGAAGAAATTACCGGCACAGACCGCAACCTGAGCAAGAGCTTCGCCGCTCTGGACCGCATTGCCCGCCAGGAGGGCACCGTCGCCAAGGTTGACACCAACAAGCTGGATGCCTGCATTGCCAAGCAGGATGAGTCGCAAGTGCGAGCCTCCGCCAAGGAGGCCGACAGCCTCGGCGTGGATGGCACCCCGGCTCTGTTCATCGATGGTGAGCGCATCAACGGCGCTGTTCCCGAGCAACAGCTTTGGCTGGTCATTGACCGCGCCCTGCGCGCTGCCGGTGAGCAGCCCCCAGCTGACGCTCAGCCGGCACCCGCAGGCGCTGCAGGCAGTGCACCCACCGCCACCGGCTCCGGCAAGTAAGACCGAGCATGCGCTCTCACCTCCCGGCCCGCCGACTCTACTACCGTCGCGCCATTCCACGGGCCCGGCCGGGGGATTTATCCTGTTTGGACGGGGCCTTTGTGTCCCACAGGAGATTCCAGGTTGCCTGTCGAAGATTGCTCTTTTCCGCACCGCCGTTTTGTTGCTCAGATTCTTTCCAGCGGCCTGTTGCTCGCCGCGCTGGCTGGCTGTCACCACGCCCCATCAGCTGATGTGATGGCCACCGTTAATGGCAAGGAGATTCAGCGAACTGAAGTGGAGAAGTACGTCAAGGCAAGCCTCGGCGACAATCCCCAGCAACCCAGCAATGAGCAGTTGGACATCGTCCGCCTGAACATCCTGCACCAGTTGATCGAGGACGAAATTCTGCAGCAGCGCGCCGCCAAGCTGGGCCTTGCCGCTACCGATGAGGATGTGAATGCCAAGCTCACGGAGATGAAGGCTCCCTACACGCAGGAAGAGTTTGACAACCAGCTCAAGCAGCGCAACATCACCCTCGACGATCTCAAGCGCGACCTGCGCCGCTCGCTTACCAAGGAGAAGCTGCTCAACAAGGAAATCGAGTCCAAGATCAACATTACAGACGCTGACATCACCAGCTACTACACGGCGCACAAGTCCGAGTTCAACCTGATCGAGCCGCAGTACCACCTGGCCCAAATTGTTGCCAGCGCCGTGCCCATGCAGCAGTCAGCGAATATCCCAGCAAAGACCTTCAGCGAAGCCGATGCCAAGAAGAAGATTCAGACCCTCTACAACCGCCTCAAGAGCGGCGAGGACTTTGGCGCGGTCGCCATCCAGTTTTCTGATGACGCCAGTACCGCCTCCAACGGCGGCGACATGGGATTCGTTGGCGAGTCCGCCCTGCACAACAATCAGGCAGTCTACGATGCCATCAGCAACCTCAAACCTGGCGCAATCACTGACATCATGCCCATCTTTGACGGCGCTGGCCCGGGCCATCGCGTGATTGGCTACGCCATCTACCGCCTCATCTCGCGCGAGCCCGCCGGCCAGCGCGAGTTGAATGACCCCCGCGTGCAGCAGACCATCCGCCAGTTCCTGCGTGAGAGCCGCGCCCAACTGCTCAAGAACGCCTACTTCGAAATGCTCCACGACCAAGCCAAAGTCCGCAACTTCTATGCAGAGGAAATTCTGAAGAACGGCGGCCAATAGCACGCGACCGCGCCCTCAGAATTGCGCTGTCACCTTTTCACCCGTGTAGTGGATCGTCTTGTCCGGTGCGCTCGTCGGCTGCGGCCCAACGCCGTGCCCAGCCGCCACAAGCACCACATTGAACGTGTGACCCGCAGCCATGCCCGCGTAGCTCCCTTTGCGTGCGTCCATCGTCAGCGTACGGCTGGCGTCATTCCAGTGCATGGGGATGATTGCGTGTTCGCCCCGCTCATAGCCATAGCCGTCTCCGCTGTCCTCATACAGATTGAAGTCCGCATCAGCACCGGGATACACGCGCAATTCAATCGGATCAGTGGCCTGCGCTGCGTACTCAATCTCCGGTCCCAACGGCAGAATTGAACCCACGCGCACATGCAGTGGAATCCTGTTGATGGGAGCCAGCGCGGTCACTTCCCGTCCGCCCGCCACGCGCACCCCGGTCCAGAAGTCGAACCAATCCGCTGAAGCCGGCAGGTACACCGTACGCTCCAGCGCGTGCTCTTTCGTCACGGGGCTCACAAGCACAGACGGGCCGAACAGAAACTCATCCGCAATCTCCCAGGTCGCAGGGTCGTGCCTGAAGTCCATCACCAGCGGCCGCTGCATCGTGTAGTCCTCGCTCGTCACCTTCCACGCCAGCGAATAGATATAGGGCATCAGCCGGTAACGCAACCGGTCAAATTCCAGCAGAGACGGAAAGACACGGTCATACACCCACAATTCGTTGCGGTCGCGATGCCCATGTGTGCGAAATACCGGGCAGAACACGCCAAACTCGAACCACCGCGCATACAGTTCCTGGTACGCCGGATCTGTCGGTGGCCTGTCAAAAGGTTGCCAGTAGCCACCAATATCCGTCGTCCAATAGGGATAGCCCGACAGAGCAAAGTTCAGCCCAGCCGCAATCTGGTGGCGCAGTCCCCACCACGTGCTGTACACATCGCCGGACCATACCGTCGCGCCCACGCGCTGCTGGCCCAGGAAGGCCGACCGCGTTAGCAGAAACACGCGTTTCTCCGGGTTCGTCTGCTTCCAGTGCTCCTGCACGCCGCTCGTGTGCTCCAGCGGAAAGATATTTGTATACTGCGCCCCGCTGCCGATGTGCAGTTGCTTGGTGCGCAGAATCGCATCGCCCATGTGCGGCCAGTACTCCTCCGGCTCCGCGCTGTCGAGCCAGAAGGCATCCCACCCCTGCGCGAACAGCTTGCCCACCAGCGCATCCCAGTAGAAGTCGCGCGCAGCAGGATTGGTGGGGTCATATACATGCGTCCCGACGATCTCGTAGCCACGCTTCTTAATCTCCTGATAGTTCTTGGACTCCACATCCATCAGGCCCCACACGGAAATCATCGCGTGCACATGCTCGTCATGCAGCGTCTTCAACTCCCCGGGCACATCCGTGTAGTTGCTGTTGAATACCGGATCGCCCTCGCCGCCCTTCTTCCACCAGAACCAGTCCTGAACAATCGCATCCATCGGGATGTGCCGCGCCCGGTATTCACCGGCAATGCTCAATATCTCCGCCTGTGATTTGTAGCGGTCCTTGGACTGAAACAACCCAAACGCCCAGCGCGGCAACATCGGCGCATGCCCCGTCATGCTTCGATAGGCATGGAAGATCTGGTCCATCTCCGGCCCGTACAACATGTAATAGTCCACCGCGGGACCCGCCATCGAGGCGAATGAAAGCTCCAGCGGGAACCGATTATCGACATAGGTGAACGATGCAGTGTTCCATAGAATCGCGTATCCCTTGCTCGAGACCAGCAGCGGAATAGCGACATCCGTGTTGTTCTGCCCCAGTTCCACCGTGCTGCCCCGATAGTTGAACTGCCCGCCCTGATGCTGACCCAGCCCGTAAAACGCCTCCAGCGCATCGGGCGAAAAACGGTCTGTCACCTGGTAGAGCCCCGGCGCTTGCCTCGGGCCATCATCATACGTGCGCGGCAAGCTGCTGTTCTCCCGTAGCAGAGCTGCGCCAGCGGCTGTCTTGAAGCTCAAATTGCCCTTTTGCGCCGAGAGCGTAATCGCGAGTTTGGCAGTTGTAATAGACGTTGCGTCCCCAGACTGTGCGAATTGGAACGCCGCTCCCGGACACGCCTGCTTTGCGGCCAAGATCCAGGGCTTCTGCTCCGATACAGCATTGGAAGCGATCGGATGTGCCATTACATGCAGCACGGAATCCGAGCAGACCGTTACTTCAAGTACCTCACGGTCGTTGCGGGCTTCCAAGCCTCCATCTGTCTTTACAATCTGCATCGCGCTGGGATGGGGCACCTCGCCGATGACAGTTTGCCCATGCGCAATGCTGCTGCCCAGCGCCGCAAGCAAAGTCCCAGAAAACGCTACTGCTGCCCACACCGCCATATTCTGAAGCTTCAACATTCTGCACCCCTCCGCTCGTACCGCTCTGCACACAAAGAAAACGGCCCCCGCGCAATGCGGGGGCCATTGATTTAGTACATGATTTGCTGCATGTCAATTGTTACTTCAGGTTGCCGCTCGAATCCATGGTGATGCCGCCCGGCCCCTTGTCCTTCTTCTCTTCATTGGCCTTGCGCGTGCCCATGGCCTTGGTGCGCCATTCGTCAGCGGCTGCCAGGTCAGCCTTCACCGCATCGGGATTCCCATAGTCCACATCCGCCTTGCGGCGATAAACCAGGTTCAGATAGGCCATCGCGTCATCGTAGTTGGGGCGGTTCGCCACGGCCTGATTCAAATACTGAAGGGCTTCCTCGACCAACGGAGCATTCTGTTCCTGAATTTGGGCCATCAGCTTCTTCGGAACCTTCGTGTTGCCCTGGCCGTCATCGTTGAAGCCGGCAGGCACCAGCGTTTTGAGCACGTTCTCGTGCGCCTCGGTCCAATCGATCACGCCGATGGTGTAAGCAGCCTCGGGATCCTTCGGGTCAACCGCGAGAACCTTCTTTTGCCACTCCTTAGCTTCGTTCAGCTTCTTGATGTTGAAATAGATGCCCGCAACCTGCTTCAGGCTGTTCACATCTGAGGGGTCCTTCGCAAGGACATCCTGGAAGATGCTGATGGCCTGCTGCGCAGTCTTCATGTTTTCCGCCGTGTCCAGTCCCGGAACGATGTTCTGGGACAAAGCGGTGGCCAAATAAGTCTTTGCCATAGGCAGGGACGGATCGAGCTCGGTGGCCTTCTGGAAGTGTCCGATGGCCTCTTCGTACTTTCCGCTCTTGTAGGAGTCCACGCCCTTGTTCAATTGATCGCGGGCAGCGAGGCGGTTGCACCCACTGATGGAAAGCACCATGCCAGCCAGGACAACCGCGAGCGACGTGATACGTGCGGTTCGATTCATGTTCGTATCTTCTCCTTCAGGTCGTGCGTTAGCGTTGCCCGCCTGGAATCTTCCTCATAGACCGGCTGCGCATCCAACTTGCCGCAGCCAGAGTGCAAACCATCAGTCCTACCTGCCGCTTTAATGCCTGTCGCACGCTGCGCTCGCCTCGCGGGATGGGCGGGAAACTGCCCGCCACCTGTGTGGAAGATGCATGCCCCATCCTCTTCGCAGCTCGGCACACTCAGCGTCAGTCCGAAGCAAAGCGGCGGCAAACAGCCAGCCGGACCGACAACCAGCCGGTCAGCCTTCCGCTGCTATTGTCCGGCCAGAATCTTCGGCGTCATCAGGCCAATGTGGTCCACGTTAGCCGCACGACCAATGTCGATTACTTCGGCTACATAGCGGAAGTCCACATCGTCGTCGCCCTTGACGAACATCACGCGCTCCGCGCGGTTCGCGTAGATCTCGGTCAGCTTGGCCTGCAACTCCTGCTTCGCCACGTCGGTTTCGTTAATCTTGTACGCCGGCGCTGCGCCAGGACGGTACAGGACCTGCACGACAATCGTGCGATCGTTGGGCTGCTGCTGCTGCTGTTTGTTCTTGGGCGGCTGCGGCACCAGCGCATCCAGGCCTTTCGGGGTCACCGGCACAATGACCATGAAGATGATCAACAGCACCAGCAGAATGTCGATCATGGGCGTTACGTTGATGCTGGACGAGTATCCGCCCCCGCCCCCTGTCGTCATTGCCATGGCTCTAAACTCCTCGTTTGCTTCAAATCGTTAAAGGTCAGCATGATCGGCCGTAGCCGTGCACGCTACTCGCTGCCTGCCAGATTGCCTTCCTTCTTTTGCGTCAACAGGCCCACTTCATCCACGCCCGCTGTACGCACCGCATCGATGGCGTCTTCCACTGCACGGAACTGAGCGCGCGCATCGGCACGAATGTAGATTGTCTTCCCGGGCGTATTGGCCAGCTTATCGCTCACCTTGGCTCCAAGCTCGCCTGTCGCGATCTTGTCCTGCCCCAGATACACGCCGCCGTCGCGCGTAATCGCCACGACAATGGCATCTTCTTTGTCTGCATCCGGCATGGAAACAGGGTTGTCCACCTTGGCCATATCAACGGCCACCTTTTGCTGGAGCATGGGGGTGATGACCATGAAAATGATCAACAAGACCAACATCACGTCCACCATCGGGGTCACGTTGATGTCCGAATTGATCCTGCTGCCTTCGTTGCGAACTGAGATTGCCATTGATTAGGCTCCATGCCTTTGAATTTTCTTCCCGGATGGCTTCCGGGTTTGCGTGTCTTGCTAGGGTCTGCTTTGGGTTGAAACCGGGCAACAGAGGAGCATTTCCGCTCCTCCGTCCCCACAAATTCCCGCTCAAGCCTACCTTTGCGTTCTTTAGCGCTTGTTGCTCTGCTTGATGAAGTAGTCCACCAGTTCGCTCGAGGAGTTGTCCATCTCCACGTCGAATGCTTCAACACGCCCGGTGAAGTAGTTGAACGCCATCACCGCCGGAATGGCGACCAGAAGGCCGAATGCCGTGGTCACCAGCGCTTCCGAAATACCACCAGCCACTGCGCCGATACCGGAAGTCTTCTGCGTGGCGATCTGCTGGAAGGCGTTCAGAATGCCGACGACCGTTCCGAACAGTCCGACGAACGGAGCCGTCGATCCGATGGTCGCCAGAACGCTGAGGCCCCTCTTCAGCTTCGCGTGCACGATGGCCTCGGCACGCTCCAGGGCGCGCTGCGAGCTCTCAATCGTGTTCTCAGAGGCAACGCCGCCCGACGCACGGAACTCCTGCAGGCCAGCCGTCACTACCTCGGCCAGGTGCGACTTCTTATTGCGGTCAGCAATCTTGATTGCTTCTTCGAGCTTGCTGTCCTTCAGCGCGCCGGCAACCTTGGGAGCGAACTCACGCGACTGCTTGCGGGCGGCAGAGAAGTACAGGTAGCGGTCGATCATCACGGCCAGCGACCAGATCGACTCGATGAAGAGGATGATGGCCACTGCGCGGGCCAGCCATCCCATGTGTTCCCACAGCCCCATCGGGCTGAAGCTGACTGTCTGCTCTTCCTGGAAAAGTGCCAGGCTGCTGACCGTGTGCGATGCGAAATGTGCAAGCTGAGCGAGAATCACTGAATCGTTCCTCCTAAGGAGTATTCTTGTGGACTGCAACTGGATTGCAATGGCTGGGAATGCGGCTCCTTCGGGATACGCATTCAGGTCAAATGGTTCGCCCTCTCCCTGGACATGGGACAAGGCACTTCAATGCCTCATCCACCCAGGCTGAAGATCACGTTAATCGTGGTCTCCACTTCCACAGGTTCGTTGTTCAGCAGGTAAGGCCGATAGCGCCACTGCCTCACGGCATCCATCGCAGCCTGCTGCAGCATGGCCGGTCCGCTGATCACATGCAGGTTTTCGATGGTTCCAGCCTTGGAGATCGTTGCCTGCAGAACTACGGTGCCGGAAACACGCGCCGCCTTGGCAATCGGCGGATACACCGGCATCGACTTCTGGATCAACATACCTTGCGCCACACCGGCTGAGATATTGACCTTCTTGGGCGGGGCAGCCTGCACCTTCGGCCCTTCGCCGGAGCCAAACACGCTACCCATCACACCACCTGCGCTGCCACCCAAGCCCTCCATGCCGGCCACGCCAAAGCTCGACGGCGGAGCTTCCTTCTCGCTCACCATCTTGATGTCGTGGGGAATTTTGGTCGGAGCCAGCAGCTGGTTGTTCATCATCTGCGACTGCACATGAACGACATGGACCTCCGGCGGCGGCGGGGGCGGGGGAGGAGGTGGCGGAGGAGGCGGTGCAACCAGAAGGGTCTGCATCGCAGCCTTGGGCAGAGCCTCGGGGTAGATCAGAGGAATCAAGATCAGGAGCAGCAAGATGGATCCATTGATGATGAAAGTCACCATCATCCAATACTTGCTCTTGCTCTTGATCCTGCCTCCGGATTCAAACGTGGAATCTTCAAACATGGCCAGCCTCGAATCGGGTGTTTGTTACCTCAATTTAGACACCGTTCAATTCAGAAATGTTCCCGGCGTCGAAACCTTATCACAAAGGGGTGTTCCACCTATATCAGAACAACGCAACAACTTGCAAAACGTGCTGTGAAAGCGGTGCAGGCGCTATGCCTTGCCACGCTTGGCAGCCGGTAATACCGCGGCTTTCCCCTGCTTCGCGCGCCACTCCTGCCAGGCCACCAGCATCGGTGCGGCCACGGCAATTGAGGAGTACGTGCCAATCAGAATCCCTATCACCAGGGCAAAGGAGAAGCCCCTCAAAACCTGGCCGCCGAAGATATACAACGACAGCACGGTAAGGAAGGTCAAGCCCGAAGTCAGAACCGTCCGGCTCAGCGTTTGGTTAATGCTGCGGTTCACCAGGTCAGCCAGCGGCTCACGCCTGCTCATGCGCAGGTTCTCGCGAATGCGGTCAAACACGACGATGGTGTCGTTCATCGAGTAGCCCACCAGCGTCAGGATGGCCGCAATCACCGTCAGGCTGATCTCCTGATTCGTCAGCGCAAAAGCGCCCACGGTAATCAGAGTGTCGTGAAATACCGCCACCACGGCCGCCACACCATAAATCAGCTGGAACCGGAACCAAAGATAAATCAGCATGCCGATCAGCGAGTACAGAGTCGCCAAGCCGGCCTGTCGCTCCAGCTGCTTGCCCACGGTCGGGCCCACCACCTGCACGTTGCGCACGGTGAATGGATTATCGTAGTGCGCCTTCAAAGCGTTCACAATCTGCTCCCGCCCTGTGTCCAGCGTGGCTTCGTTCATCTGCTCCGGCAGGCTGATCAGCATCTCATTCGTGCCCGAGCCGTAGCTCTGAATCTTCGCGTCGCGCATCCCCGCCACTTCCGCAGCCTGGCGGACGCGGTTGATGTCCGGCGTGTTCTGGAACTGCACCTGCACCTGGGTGCCACCGCTAAAGTCCACCCCAAGCGGCACCGGGCTGCCTATCCGCGCCCAGTGCATGCCCATCGAAATGATGCCCGCCACACTAAAAATCAACGAAAAGCCGAGGAAGTACCATTTCTTCCCAAGCCAATCCACATTTACGCTGTGAAACAGTTCCACTGGTTCTCTGCCTTCCTGTGGGCCGCAGCTCATGGGCTACGGCGTTCAATAGTTTTGCCTTCAACTCTGCCGCCAAACAGCGCAAGCGCTAAATCGACACCAGTTGCCCCGGCTTCATCTTGTTTAGGTGCGCGTCAAAAATCACACGCGACACATACACCGCCGTGAACAGGTTGGCCGCCAGACCAAAGGTCAGCGTTACCGCAAAGCCCTTCACCGGCCCGGTTCCAAACAGGAACAGAATGGCCGCTGAAACAATCGTCGTCACGTGCGTGTCCACAATCGTGATCCATGCATGCGCAAAGCCCTGATCCACCGCTGCTGAAGGTGACTTGCCCGCGCGCACCTCTTCACGAATGCGCTCGAAGATCAGCACGTTCGAGTCCACGCCCATACCAATCGTCAGAATCACGCCGGCAATGCCCGGCAACGTCAGCGTGGCGCCGGAGAAGCCCAGGAATCCAAGCAGAATCACCAGGTTCAGAAACAGCGCCAAATCCGCATTGACGCCCGAGCCGCGGTAATAGATGAGCATGAAGGCCATCACCAGCACCACGCCCACCACAGCCGCCGTCACGCCCTCACGGATCGAGTCCGCGCCCAGCGATGCGCCTACCGTGCGGTCCTCAAGATAGTTCAGTGAGGCCGGCAGCGCGCCCGTCCGCAGCATCTTTGACAGCACCTCAACCTCGTCCTGCGAGAAGCTGCCCGTAATCTCGCCGGAGTCGCGAATGGGACTCTTGATGTTGGCCACCTCGCGTACGCGCCCACCCAGCACAACCGCCATACTGCGGCCCACGTTCTGGCTGGTGTACTCGTAGAAGCGGTCACCCGCCTCGTTGGTCAGCGTGAAGCGCACGTTGCGCAGACCGCTCTGGTCCGTGCCCGGATCAGCAGAGCGGAAATCGCTGCCCGCCACGATCGAGACCCGCTGCAGGATGTACACGCTGTCCGCATCCGAGCCCGTCAACGCGCCTGAGCCATGCACCATCATTTCATCAGGAGGCAGCGTGCCGCCCACGCTGGCCAGCGCGGACTGCTCGTCCTGATAGGGACCACCCACCACGGCGTGAATCTCAAGCCGTGCGGTGGACTGGATGATGCTCTTCACGCGGTCCAGGTCCGAGATTCCCGGCAGTTCCACCAGAATCTGGTTCCGCCCCAGGCCGTACTCCTGAATTACCGGCTCGCTCACGCCCAGCGTGTCCACGCGGTCGCGAATCGTCTCAATGGCTTGCTGCACGGTCTTCTCTTCAAGAGCCGTCTGTACAGGAGGCTTCATCGTCAGCGTCAAGCTGCTCTCAGTGCTGCCACCCGAAACGTCGTACTCGTTCGAATACTTGTTGTCCAGCAGCGAGCGAACCGCGCTGGCCTGCGCCGCGCTTACGCCCTCAATGGTGATGGTCTGCGGCTGCGCCGGATTGGGCTTGTACACCTGGGAAAAGCTCAGATGTGCCGTCTTCAGATCCTGCTGGATGCGCGCCGCGGTGTTATCCGTCTCGGCGCTCACCGCCTCTGACACCACAACCTGCAAAATCAGGTGAACACCACCCCGTAGGTCCAGACCAAGATGAATGCGCTTGGTCATGGCCTCGGTCAGCGCTGTGCCTGAAACGCCCGACGGGATTCCAAAAATGCCGTACAGGCACACCACCAGGCATCCAATAATCAGCGCAATCTTGCCTTTGAGATTCTTCTTCATTGTCCCGTTTCTCTGCTTCAAAAAAGCACTAAATGCAAAAATCCAACAAGCCTCAGGAGTCCGAAGACGTTTCCTGCGTAGTCACTGAAGCAATGGCATTCTTGGCCACTTCCAGCTTCAGGTTATCCGGCGCCACGCGGATGATCACGGCATCGTCCTTGATGGACATGATCGTTCCCCGGATGCCGCCCGCCGTTGTTACACGGTCGCCGGTCTTGATGCTGCCCAGCATCTGCTGCCACTGCTTCTGCCGCTTTTGCTGCGGCCGGATCATCACAAAATACAGAACCGGGATCAACAGCAGCGGCAGCAGCATCGGAAGACTGCTACCACCCCCGGCGGCTTCACCCGCCCATAACGCAAAACTTGTCGCCACACTCATCCTTTGCTCGCTCTCGGCTGCTTGCTTTTGCCGCCCCTCAGCGCACAGACACACCCGGCCTTTCACCGGGACCCTTGGTCGATATTTGTCTCCGGGAATTTTCCTGTCCGCTACTTCGCCTTCTCTGCGAGCGCAAAATCTTCCTTCGCGTGCTTCAAAAGCGCCTTGATACCCGGCGCAGGCTCTGGAAAGCGGGTCAGGACATCGCGCAGGTTCTTCCCCGCCCGCATCCTGTCACCCAGCCACCATCTGCTTCCTGTTCGACACAGTCTCCCCTCACATCTGACGGCCAGTTTGCATCAGAATTGCAGCACCCTGGGCAGGTCAAATCCGAAAGAAGTCCTAGCAAGATAAGAAACGCGCAGCCTTGCGCGTGTCAAGGCGGATCACGCCTGGCCACCGGGAGCCTCCGGTATCCAGTAGCGGCGCTCAGGCCGCGCGCAGCTCAGGCACAGCCGCTCGCCTCCAACCTCCTCAAACCTGCCGAAATTCACACCCTCTCCGCAATGCGGACACAGAAACCGAGTCCCTTTGTTTCCCGGCATTTCCGCCGGTTCCACCCTCACACGCACCGCCTGGACGCTGAAGAGTTGCTCGTCGGCCAATTCACGATAGGCCATCATCTGCTGCTTGCCCTTGCTTTCCATATTTGGATACAGCTGCTGAGCCAGCTCGCGTGAGGTTTCCAGAGCCACCACCCGAACGGCGTGGCCTGTGGTCACGTCCACAAACGTCGCCGCCATTTTGCCCCAGTCGCGAAACTTCAATGCGCGCTTGCCCAGCCGGCATCCGGTCACCAGAGCAATGGCATCGGTCGCGCAGCGGTCGATTTCCACGTAGGTCACCAGACGCTTGCGATCCGCGCCGTGCGGATCCGCGATGCCCAGCCGTCGCAGCCCCAGCAGCGCCATCCGCACGCCCAAGACCTGCCCCGCGCACATGTGCCCGTGCGCCTGCTCGGCCTTCTTCAATAGCTCGTCAAGAGAATGCATCGTCCGCTCCCAGCCGTTGCCAGGGCTATTGCGGCTTCGCCTGCTGGCCCGGCTCCGCTCCGTCGTCCGAGTCCTCTACCAGCACCGCCGAACCCGGCACAAGATCAAAGCTTGCCGCGTCCTTCCCTGCCGGATGAAACGTCACACGCAGCGGCTCTCGCTGCCACTCGGGTGCGCCACAGGCCGACTGCGTGCGGTGGTCCGCGTCGATGGGCTCCAATTTCTTTGCCAGCATCGGCTTGCGCACCGTCAGCTGCGCCACCACGGCATACAGACTCTTGCCGCTGGCCGTCACGCCGCAATACGCGCCGTAGTCGCGAAACCAGCTCACCTGGCTCACTGCCGGGTCATAATCCGGCAGCTTCAGCGCCGTCACATGCCCCGTCACGCGGTCCACCAGCAACCATGGCCCGCGCTGCCACACCCATTGCGACTTCTTGTCGCCGGGCAGACTGTCATTCAGCCGCAGCGCCCGCCGCACCACAAAGCTGCGGTCGGTCACGTCATGCGCGTCGCCGGTCACCCACTCCTTCACCGCGCCGTCCACCACCAGCGCGCGAATCTTCAGCTCTGTCTCGCCTGTTGCTGCGCCGGCTGGGTCGCCTTCACGGCTATACGAAACCGTTCGCACCGCGCCCAGCACCACACTGTGTTTCCTGGGCCCGACTGCGAACGCCAGCGGCGTTACAGCGGCAATTGCCGCCAGCACAAAGAACATCGCTGTCAATCGTAAGGTCTGCACCATTACTTCTGCGCTGCCTCCACGGCCCGCGCCACGCGAAAGGCCGTGCTCTCATTCAGGTGCGCAGCCAGCACCTGCATGCCCACCGGCAACCCTACCTTGGTCGTGCCGCACGGCACTGTCACGCCGCAGATGCCCGCCAGGCTCGCCGTTACCGTGTAAATGTCCGCCAGATACATCGACAGCGGGTCGCCCGTCTTCTCGCCCAGCTTGAATGCCGTCGTTGGAGCCGTCGGCGTCACAATTGCATCCACCTCGGCAAACGCGCGCAGAAACTCCTCCGCCAGCAAACGGCGCACCTGCTGCGCCTTCAGGTAGTAGGCGTCATAGTAGCCCGCGCTCAGCGCATACGTGCCCAGCAGAATCCGCCGCTTCACCTCCGCGCCAAATCCCTCGTCGCGCGAGTGGCGATACATGTCAGCCAGCGTGGCTGAATCCTTTGAGCGATACCCATAACGCACGCCATCAAACCGCGCCAGGTTCGCGCTGGCCTCCGCCGTGGCCACCAGATAATAGGTGGGAATCGCATACCGCGTATGCGGCAGCGAGATCGGCTTCACCGTGCAGCCCGCCGCCTTCAAATCCTCGATGCCCTTCTCGATGGCCACACGTACTTCCGGCTCCAGCCCCTCGCCAAAATACTCTGCGGGAACCCCGATGCGCAGCCCTTCAACTGGCCTGCCACTCTCTAGCGCGTAATCCGGCACAGGCGCAAGCGAGCTGGTCGCATCCTTTGGATCATGTCCGGCAATCACGCCCAGCAGCGTCGCCGCGTCGCGCACGTTGGCCGCAAACGGCCCCACGCGGTCCAGCGATGAAGCAAATGCAATCAGCCCATAACGCGAAACGCGTCCGTACGTGGGCAGTACGCCCACCACGCCGCAAAAGCTCGCAGGCTGCCGAATCGAACCGCCCGTGTCCGTGCCCAGAGTGGCTACCGCCATGTTGGCCGCCACCGCCGCCGCCGAGCCGCCGCTCGACCCGCCCGGCACCCGCTCCGTATCCACCGGGTTCCGCACCGGCCCGTATGCCGAGTTCTCATTCGACGATCCCATAGCGAACTCGTCGCAATTGATCTTGCCCAGCAGAACCGCGCCAGCCGCCTCCAGTTTCGTCACGCTGGTCGCGTCATATGGCGGATGGTAGCCCTCCAGAATCCTTGACCCCGCCGTCGCCGGAGCGCCTTTCACCACAAGCACATCCTTGATGCCCACGGGAATGCCCGCCAGCGGTCCCAGCGGATTGCCTTTGGCAGCGGCCTCGTCCACATGCGCTGCCTGCTCCAGCGCGCGCTCCTTCGTCAGGCTAAGGTACACATTCAGTCGCGGATTCACCTTCTCAATGCGCTCGTAATAACTCGCAGCCAGATCCGCGGCCTTCAACGCGCCCGAGGCAATCCCCTCACGCAGCTCGGCCAGCGTCTTCGGCTTCTCAACGTAGCTCTCAGAATTCCTGGTTTCGCTCGACAATCGGGCTTTCCTCTCCGGGCCTCACGCGGGCCCTCCTGCGAAGTGATGCTCTCGGAATCGATCTGTTCAGGGGCAGATGATCAGCGCTCAATCACTTTGGGCACCTTGAAAAACGCCTGATCCGTCTCCGGCGCCTCGGCCATCACCACAGCACGATCCAGCGAGGGATTCCGTTCATCCGGCCGCAACTCGCTGACGCCGCCCGCGCCCTTCAGCTCGCTCACTTGCGCCAGCGGTTCCACGCCCTGCGTGTCCAGCTCGTTCAACTGGGCCACATAGTCCAGAATGGCGTTCAGATCTTGCAGCATGCCTTCGCTCTCGGCCGGAGTCAGCTCCAGGTTTGCCAGCTCTGCCACGCGCTCCACATCTTTCACGGTTACTTTGGCGCTCATGCCGCGGTCTTCCCCATCTCTGCAAGCTTATTCAGATTGAGCAGCAACACTCATGGGCGCTTGTTTGAACGCCCGAAGTTCAAGTATAGCCCGGCGTCACACGCCTTCTGCACCGCGTGGCCAGCCGCTCTTTAGTCCACATTCAGCGACAGCGTGACCTGGTGCGACACGCCATTCGCAGCAATAGTCACGGGAATCGAGTACGTCCCCGCCGGCGTATTCGATCCGCCTGAACTGGTCGGCGGAGCCGCGCCTCCACCGCCTCCTGCGCCCGAGCAGCTCGACAAGCCGCCCGTCACCAGCAGCGCCGCCAGCACCAGCAGCAGGCTACGGCGTCGCCGCCACGCCAGCGGCAATATCACCAATCCGCACAGCGCCGGGACCATGCCCCATCCCGGCGCGCGCTCCAGGCCCGCCGTCTGCGTCTGCCCCGTCGCCACCTGCACCGTCACAATGCCCGTTGTACCCGCAGCCACCGTGTCCGTGCCGGGGTTGAAGACACACACCGCATGTGTCGGTAGCGAACCGCAAGCAAAGGTGAATGTGCCCGCCGAGCCGTCCAGCGGCGCAAGGCTCACCGTAAAGTCCGCAGTCTGCCCGCTCGCCACCGTCTGGCTCGGCTGCCCCGTTAGCGTTGCCGTAAAGTCAAATCCCATGCCCGACAACGGAATCTGTGTGCTCGTCGCCAGCGCGCTGCTGGCCACCGTAAGGTTACCCGTCTGCTGGCCTGCGCTCGACGGCGCAAACTCCACGCCCACCGTGCAACTCGCCCCGGGCGCAAGCGAAGACTGACAGGTGTTCGCCGTCAGTTGGAACCCGCCCGACACACTCAGCGTCAGGCTCGTCAGCGCCACTAGCGTGCTTGTATTGCTCACCGTCACCGTCTGCGCACTGCTCATCACGCCTACGCCCGTCGTGGGAAAGTTCAACTGTCCCGGCTGCACTACCACCGCGCCGGCCTGCCCGCCCACACCCGTCAACAGCACCGTCGCAGAGTTATACGTACTGGAGCTCGCCGTCAGCGAGCCCACCACGGTGCCATCCGCCACCGGTGTAAACACCACGCCTGTCGTGCAGCTCGCTCCCGCAGCCAGGCTCGTGCCGCAGGTGTTCTGTGACAGGCTGAACGGCGCCGAAACCGCCAGCAACAGCCCGCTCGCTGCCACCGTACCGGAGTTCGTCACCGTCACCGTCTGCGCAGAGCTTGCTTGTCCCAGCGTCAGTTCCACAAAGCTCATCTGCCCTGGGCTCACGTTGATCCCGTTCGTTGCCGTGCCCGTCCCGCTCAGTGCAACTGACACCGGCGTCACACCCAGCGTTGACGACGTCACTGTAAGCATGGCCAAGTTGCCTCCGGCCGTCATCGGCGTAAAAATCACCTGTACCGTACAACTGCTGCCGTTATTCAGCGTTGCGCCGCACGTGGTCGAGCCTGTGGCGAAACTCCCCGCCGAGACGCCTGTAAACTGGAAGCCCACGTTCGCCATCGGCGCTCCACCCGTGTTGCTCACCGTCAGCGTCAGCGGCGCGCTCGCCGTGCCCACCGGCTGCGACGCGAAGCTTAAGCTTGTCGGGCGCACTGTAATCACTGGCGGCTCCAGGCCCGTGCCAGTCAGCGTCACCGTCTGCGTTCGCAGCGCATCGGATACCGTTAATGCCCCTGTCTGCGTTCCTGCTGCCGTAGGCGCATACACTACGCTGATCGCGCAACTCGAATTCGCCGCCAGTTGTGTGCCGCAGTTGCTGGACGCCTGAAACGGCCCGCTGGCTGACACCGCAATGGCCGTCAACGCCTCGCCTCCGCTATTCGTCAGCGTCACCGCCTGCGCTGCTGAGAGCTGTCCAATGATTGTGCCGGGAAAGGTCAGCGAAGTTGGTGACAGCGTATCCGTCGGCGGAGCAGCTCCTGTACCGCTCAATGCCACCGTCTGCGTACCTGCATCGTCTACCACGGTCAGCGCACCCGCCGCCGTACCCGCTTGCGTTGGCGCAAAGTCCACCGTCAACTGGCAGGCGCTGTTCGCCGCTATCGACGTGCCGCAGGCATTGCTGGCCACAGCAAATGGCGCTGTTGCCGTGATGCTCGTAATCGAAACCGCCATTGTGCCGCTGTTCTGCAACGTCACCTGCAACGCGCTTGACGTTGTACCCACCTCCACCGTGCCAAAGCTGATGGACACAGGCGACACCTGCACTACGCCCGCGCTAGTACCGGTTCCGCTCAGTGCAACCGTCAATGGCCCGCCTGAAATATTCCCGTCGATCGTCAACTGCCCCGTCAACGTTCCCGTCTGACTTGGCGTAAACGTCACCTGGATCGTGCA
>JAKAFB010000002.1 GCA_021818105.1 Acidobacteriota bacterium | reverse complement strand
GGCTGCGTAGCGAAGCCAGCGTCAAGTCACGAATGTCGTATCCATCAATCAGAATGCGCCCCGAAGTCACGTCAAAGAAGCGCGGAATCAGATTCACCAGCGTGGTCTTGCCCGCGCCGCTTGGTCCCACCAGCGCCACCACCTCACCGGCTCTCGCCTCCAGATCCACGTGGTGCAGAATCTGATGCTCACCCTCTTCCGTGGAATATGAAAAGCCCACATCCTCAAACCGGACAGAGTTGTGAAAGCCCTTGATCGTCTTGGCGTGCGGACGTTCCTTCACATCATCCTGCGCGTCAAAAAACGAGAAGATGGACGTGGACGCTCCCATCGCCTGCTGGAAGCTGTTGTAAAAATAGGCAAACTTGCGCACCGGATCGTAGAGCTTGAAGAGCAGAATGATGAAGGCGCCAAAAAGGCCCATCGTCATGCGCCCATGCAGAATCTCGTTGCGCCCAATAAACAGCAGCAGCGCGATGGCGATCGCGCCGATCGTATCCATAAGCGGCGAGCTGATGGACTGGATGCGCACGCTGCGCAGGTTGGCGCGAAAAAGACGCCGTGCCGCCTTCCTGAAGCGCAGAATCTCCCACAACTCCGTGTTGAACGCTTTTACGATGCGGTTGCCCGTCACCGTCTCGTGCAGTATGTTTTGGATCTCGGCCAACTTGTCCTGCCCTGTTCGCGTGCGTGTGCGCACTTCCCTGCCGATTTTGCGCGACGACGTAACCACCACGGGAATGAACAACAGCAGCGCCCAGCTCAGGTATCCGCCCATGCGAATCACCAGTATCACGCCCACCACAAAGGTGAAGAACTGCTGCAGGAACTCGCCAATCACCGAGCTGACAGCTGTCTGCACGCGGTCCACATCATTGATAAGCGTGGAGAGAATGGTGCCCGTAGCGTGCTTGTGGAAGAAGCTCAGCGAGCGTCGAAGAGTGGCCTCGTAAAGATGATTCCGCAGGTCGGTAATCATGCCGAAACCGGCGTAGTTCACCAGGTACGTACCCAGGTAATCGCAAAGCCCCTTGCCAATGGTGGAGACGACCAACTGAAAGGCCACAACGTCCCACGCATTGTGCAGGAAGTGTGGCGTGATGAGCCTTAGATCGAAGTGCCAGGGGCTATTCGGAACACCCAGCGTGATGGGGCCTTCCGGAGCATCCGGCTTCAGAACTTTGTCAAAAATTGGCTGAAAGAGCAGCGTGCGAAAGGTGTCAAGCACGCCTACCGTGGCCAGAAGCAGCACGCCCGACACGACTTGCAGCCAGTAAGGCAGGCTGTAGCGCAGCAGGCGGAAAAATCGCATCATGCGAATCGGCCTGCCTTCCCGTTGCCTTGCTGTCGGTCCATCTCGGGGTACGTGCGCAACTCCATCCACGTATTGTATCCGGGCCTACCTGCCTGCGCCCTTCTCAATCAGCCGCGTCGTGGAGAAGCCCTCCACCAGCGGAACGATCTTCACCTCGCCGCCCCAGGACTGCATCTCCGCCGCACCGACCATGGTTTCGATCTTATAATCGCCGCCCTTCACCAGAACCTGCGGCTGCACCGCCAGAATCACTTCGAGCGGCGTGGGCTCGTCAAACACCACCACGGCATCCACCGCGGCCAGCGCCGCCAGCACGCGCGCACGCTCGCGCTCGCTCACAATCGGCCGAGTCGGTCCCTTCAGGCGGCTCACCGAGGCGTCGCTGTTGATTGCCACAATCAGCTTGTCGCCGCAGCGGCGCGCCTGCTCCAGCAGCGTGATGTGGCCGATGTGAAGCAGGTCAAAGCAGCCATTGGTAAATACCACGCGCTCGCCGTTGGCCTTCCACAACGCAACACGCTGCACCAGTTCGTCCCTCGTCAACACACGGTTTTCGGCGTTCAACGCAATCTGCGGGCTCAGCGCCGCCAGCAGCTCGTGCTTCTCCACCGGCACGGTGCCCACCTTGCCCACAACAATCCCGGCTGCCACGTTGGCAAGCTGTACGGCGGTCTCCGGCAGCAGGTCTGACGAGAGACAGAGCGCCAGCACAGCCATCACCGTGTCGCCCGCGCCTGAAACGTCAAACACCTGCCGCGCCTGCGCTGGCGCAATGTACCGATTACCCGGCCGCACCAGCGCGATGCCCTTTTCGCTGAGCGTCGCCGTCAGGAACTCCAGGTCCAGCGCCGTCACCATGCCCTCAGCTGCGGCCAGCAACCCGTCCATGTCACCAGCCTCGATTCGCGTTGCGCGTGCCAGCTCACTCAAATTGGGGCATAGAGTTGTCGCGCCGCGATAGCGCGAAAAGTCCGCGCTCTTCGGATCGACCAGTACGGGAATTCCCTGCTCACGCGCCGCACTAATCAACTGTTGGCACACCTCTGCCGTCAGCGTGCCTTTAGCGTAATCGGACAACACCAGAGCATCTCTGCCGGGCATCAGATCCCACACCTTTTCCACCAATTGCTCGTACGCGGCCGAGTCCCGTTCTCCTGTGCGCTCAAAATCCAGGCGTAGCATCTGTTGCTGCCCGCTCAGAATGCGCGTCTTCGTGATGGTGGGAAAATCCGCCGTTGCAATAAAGTGTGGCTCGATGCTGTTCTTGCGCAGGCTGTCCTTCAACTGCTGCGCATTCTCGTCATTTCCGGTCAAGCCCACCACGCAGGTCTGCGCACCCAGGTGGGCCATGTTCATGGCCACGTTGGCGGCACCGCCCGGCTTGTCTTTCTGGTGCATACCGCGCACCACGGGCACAGGCGCCTCGGGTGAAATGCGGCCCACTTCGCCCCAGATGTATTTGTCGAGCATGACGTCGCCCACAACAAGCAGGCGCTTCGCGCTCCACCGGTGTTCAATCTCCTGGATAACCCGCTGGAGCTGCTCAATCATGCAAACTCTCCCGAAGTACGACACTTGCCAGGCGATTTGAAGGGCGGGTACGCATAGGGTTAGTTGCTATCATATCCGGGTGAACATCCCCCCGGACAGCACTGTTTTGCGCAAGGTCCAGGCCGTCTTCCTTGATCGCGACGGCGTGTTGAACCAGAAGATGCCGGAGGGCGTCTATGTCACACGCTGGGAACAGTTCCGCATCCTGCCCGGCGTCCCAGAAGCCATTGCGCGGCTCAATCATGCCGGCCTTCTCGTCGTTGTTGTATCCAATCAGCGTGGCATAGCCCTGGGGCAATATTCGGCTGCGGATGTGGATGCCATACACGAGCGCTTTCAGGATGTTCTGCGGCAGCACAACGCGCATGTGGATGCCTTTTACATGTGCCCGCACGACAAAGGGCAGTGCGACTGCCGTAAGCCATTGACCGGCATGTTTGACCAGGCACAACGCCAATTCCCCGCCATCCATGCCGACCGCAGTGCCATCCTAGGCGACTCCCTTTCTGATATAGAGTTCGGCCGGAAGTTGGGTATGCTTACGGTTTTTATTGAAGGTGACCCCGCACGCCAGAAACCCGGCGCGCAAACAGCCGCTGAGCTTGCCGATCTGCGCTTCCCTTCGCTTGCCGCTGCGGTGGATGCACTCCTCAGCCTTCTGTCTCAGGCGCAGCCTCAGTAGGCACTCAAGTCGCGGATGGCCTTCAGGATTGTTTCCGGCTGCGGCAGGATGGCGTCCTCCAGTACCGGCTGGTAGGCCACAAACGTGTCCATGGAGCCCACCCGGCGCACCGGCGCATCCAGATCGTCAAACATCTCATCCGCAATCCGCGCGGCGATCTCCGCGCCGTAACCCCAACTCAGCATGTCCTCATGCGCCACCAGCACGCGGCTTGTCTTGCGCACTGAAGTGGCAATCGCCTCCCAGTCGTACGGGTTCAGCGTGCGCAGGTCGAGCACTTCCACGTCGATTGCGTGCTCGCGTTGCGCCTTCTCCGCCGCCTGCAGCGCTCTTGGCACTATCGCGCCATAGGTCACCAGCGTCATTTGCCGTCCGGGCCGCACAACCTTTGCCTTGCCAAACGGGATGGCAAACTCCGGGCCGGGATACGCCGCCCTGCCGTAGGTTTCGCGATAGAGGCGCTTGTGTTCGAGAAACAGCACCGGGTCATCGCACCGAATCGCCGTCCTTAACAGACCATTGGCGTCCAGCGCGTTGGAGGGAAACACCACGCGCAGCCCGGGAATGTGCGTAAACATGCTCTCGCCCGACTGCGAGTGATAAATGGCTCCTCCCGTAAGGTAGCCGCCGATGGGCACACGCACCACCGCAGGCGCGGCCCAAGTCCCGTTGGACCGCCAGCGTATCAGCGCCAGTTCGTTGTGAATCTGGTGCATGGCCGGCCAGATGTAGTCAAAGAACTGAATTTCGACCACGGGCTTCATTCCGCGAACTGCGTAGCCTACGGCACGGCCCACAATGTTCGCCTCAGCCAGTTGCGAGTTGAAGACCCGCTCGGAGCCAAACTTCGTTTGCAGCCCGGCCGTGAGCTTGAAGACGCCGCCCTTGCCCTTCACTTCAGCCAGCACGGCTTCGCGGCTTGCGTCAGCCACATCTTCGCCATACACCACAATGCGCGGGTCGCGGAGCATCTCGTCATGCAGGCACGCGTTAATCAGTTCCGCCATCGTGCGCGGCGCGCTACTCTTCGAGCCGGCGGTCTTGCCCACGGCAGCCACGGGTGTCTCGCTTGCAAAGGCCGGGCTGGTCGGATCCAGATCTTCGGAATAGACATGCTTCGGTATGTCTGCAACATTTGGCAAGGGCGCTTGCTGCGCATGTTCGGCAGCTTCGGCCACAGCGCGGTCTGCGGCCTGCTCCAGTGCCGTAATCTCCTCCGCACTCAGAACTCCCTCGCGTAGCAGGCGCATCTGCATCCGCGTCAGCGGATCCCGTAATGCGTCGGCCTCGCGCTCGGCGGCCGAGCGGTAGAGTTTGTCGTCGTCGGAGAGCGAGTGCGAATAGGGTCGGATTACATGCCCATGCACAAACGCGGGGCCCTTGCCGGAACGACAGTGCTCTGCAGCGGCCTGGAACGTACGCAGGCAGATTTCTGGGTCCGTCCCGTCAATCTCCGCAAAGTAGAAGTTGGGAAAATTCGCCACCAGCTTCGAGATGTTGCCGCCCGGCGTGTTCACCTCCACGGGCACGCTGATGGCATAGCCGTTGTCTTCCACGCAGAAGATGACCGGTAGCTTCTTGTTCGAAGCCGCCGAGAGAGCCTCCCAGAACTCGCCCTGCGAAGTCGATCCGTCGCCAAGCGAAGTGAACACCACCTCATCGCCGTGGAAGTCCACATCATGGAAGGCGCGATAGTCACCCTCGGCCTTCGCCGCCGCCTCGGGATGGTGGCTGAAGTAGCGCCCGGCCTCCGCGCAGCCAACCGCGTGCAGCACCTGGGTAGTGGTCGAGGAAGACGTGCTGACGATGTGCAGCGGGCGGCTGCTCCAGTGCGTCGGCATCTGCCTCCCGCAGCTGGCCGGGTCTGTGCCTGCGCCCACCGACTGCAAAAACATTTCCTCCGGCGTAACACCGAGCGTCAGGCAAAGTCCACGATCACGATAGTACGGGAAGAACCAGTCATAGCCGGGCCTCAAGGCCAGGGCTGCGCCCACTTGCAGCGCCTCGTGCCCGGCGCCGGAAATCTGGAAAAAGATCTTCTGCTGCCGCTTGAGGAGAATCTCGCGGTCATCTACGCAGCGAGACGTGTACATCAGCCGGTAGATATCAATCATCTGCTGCGGGGAAAGGCCGCCCTGATCGGCTGCCGTCTCAGTTGCGCGAGCACTGGAAAGCACAGGTCCCATTTCCTTCACTCCCAACTTCCGGTTCTCCTAGCCAAACCATCCATGATTGTAGCAACCACTTCCAAGGGGGAGAATGTCTCTTTTCAGCCGCCCAGTTCACCCTGGTAGGAGCACCCGCTGGTGCATGTCTCAAACACTTCGATGCGGCTTAGCGCCGGCAAGGCCGGCAGCAGTTTCTGCCACAACCAGCGCGCCAGATTTTCGCTGGTTGGATTCTCCAGTCCTTCCACATCATTCAGGCAGCGGTGATCTATCTCGTCCTCGATGACGCGTATGGCCGCGCGAATGTCGCCGAAGTCAACCACCCAGCCCAGAAGAGGATCGACAGGACCACTCACGTATACGCGCAGACGAAAGCTGTGCCCATGCAACCGCCTGCACTTATGTCCCTCCGGAACATTCGGCAACCAATGCGCTGCTTCAATCGTGAATTCTTTGAATATCTCCATCGGATTCCCTTACGAAATGCCCAGCAGCTTATGTGTCTGCAAGCTCAACCGCCACTGCGGATGCTCCATGCAATACCTCACTGCCAGTTGGGTATTTGGGGCCAGCCTGGGTCCATCCATCGGCTGAAGAAAGAAGTGCCGGAATGGCAGAGACTCAAAGCCCGCGGGCTCAAGGCCAGCCTGCGGAAAAACCAGCTTCAATTCGTCGCCGCTGCGCTGCACCAGTTCGGTGCCTGCCTTGGGGCTTACGCAAATCCAGTCAATGCCCGCTGGAGCGGCTACTGTGCCATTCGTCTCCACGGCAATTTCGAATCCAACCTCGTGTAGTGCCTCAATGAGTGCCTCATCCATTTGCAGCAGTGGCTCGCCCCCCGTACACACCACAAAGCGCCGGCTCGCAGGAGTGTCCTTGGGCCACGCCTGTTCGATGGCCACGGCCACTGCTCCGGCAGACTCGAATTTGCCTCCGCCGGGCCCGTCTACCCCCACAAAATCCGTGTCGCAGAACCGGCACTGCGCCGTCGCCCGGTCAGCTTCCCGACCCGACCAGAGATTGCACCCGGCAAACCGGCAGAAAACGGCGGCCCGCCCAGCCTGCGCTCCTTCGCCTTGGAGCGTATAAAAGATCTCCTTGACCGCGTAGCTCATGGCAGCGCCTTTTCCTGCACATCCGGGTAACGCAGCGGGTCTTCGATGCCACATTCGCGAAAGCCCTTGCGGCGCAGCTGGCAGGAGTCGCACTGTCCGCAGGGCGTGCCATCGCTTCCCGGGTCATAGCAACTGCTGGTCAGGCTATAGTCCACACCCAGCCGCAGTCCCTCACGGATAATCTCCGCCTTGGTAAGGGCAATCAGTGGCGTATGAATCTTCAGCCTCTGGCTGCCCGCCACACCCGCCTTGGTGGCAAGGTTCGCCATCTTCTCAAAGGCCTCAATAAACTCAGGCCGGCAGTCGGGATAGCCACTGTAATCCAGCGCGTTCACGCCGATGAAGATATCGCTCGACTCCAGCACCTCTGCCCAGGCCAGCGCAAAGGCCAGAAAGATCGTGTTGCGCGCAGGCACGTACGTCACGGGAATTCCGTGCCCCATCTCGTCGAGGGCGCGACCTTTGGGCACTGCAATGTCATCGGTAAGAGCAGAGCCGCCAAAGACCCGCAGATCAATGGTGGCGATGCGGTGGCTGGCCACTCCCTGCGCCTGGGCCACGCGCCTCGCGGCCTCCAGTTCCCAGCTGTGCCTCTGGCCATAGGAGAAGGAAAGCACGTTCAACTCAAAGCCCTGGCTGCGGGCAATCGCCAGCACCGTGGCTGAGTCAAGACCGCCACTCAACAGCACCACTGCCGGCTTGGCTCTTTTCTCCATCTCTTACTTCCCTTCGCTCTCCTGGCCTGGTTCGCCAGCCCTTTTCGCTTCAGATAGTTAGCATGTCACCACTTCATGCCAAGGCGCCGTGCGCGCCATTTCCGCTCCGCTACTTTTCTTCCTTTATGGTAGAACATCTCCAACATGCGCGTGCCGGACGCACCTCTGCATCAGCTACCATGAAACCCATGCCGCAGATTGCACCAGGCCAGACGCTGCTCATCGATGCCGACGACACGCTCTGGGAAAACAACATTTACTTTGAGCGCGCCATCGCTGCCTTCATCAGCTACCTCAATCATGACGAATACTCGCCCGCCGAAGTACGGAAGGCACTCAACGAGGTCGAGCGAGAGACCATCCGCAAACATGGTTACGGGCTATCCAGCTTTACCCGTTCGCTGGTCACCTGCTTTGAGCGCCTCAGCCCGCACCCCATGACAGAGGAAAAGCACCGGCAAATCGTCGGTTTCGCCCAAACCATCGCCGAGCAGGAGATTGAGCTGCTGCCGGGCGTAGCGGAGACACTGGCCGACTTGGGCACGCGCCACCGGCTCATTCTGATGACCAAAGGCAATCATGCGGAACAGACTGAAAAGCTGTCCCGCTCCGGTCTTGCCCCGCACTTCTTCGCCGTCGAAATCGCGGCTGAAAAGGATCCGCCCGCTTATCGCGATGTGCTCACCCGCCACTCACTCGACCATAAGTCGAGCTGGATGATTGGCAACAGTCCCAAGAGCGACATCAATCCCGCGCTCGCCGCTGGACTGCACGCCGTCTTCCTCTTCCACAAGGACACCTGGGCACTGGAGCATGCGGACATTGCCGTTGCACCGCCGGGCCAGCAGTTGCTGGAGCTCGATGCCTTCGCCCGCCTTGCGGAGGTCTTCTAGCCGCCGCACAAGCGCTCTTCTCAGCCCACCGGAGCCTGCAAATAGAGTGCCTTGCGCAATCCTTTGCGCCATCCCAGTCTCCGTCTGCTGCCTTGACGCTGCCCAGCCTCTCTGGTCTACTGCAATTAACGTCATGCAAGGCACCTTCTCCAACGCACGCTTCTATCCAGCGATTCGGGCGACGGTGAATATTTCCCCCATGCGAATTATCTGCCGCATGTCGAATGCGGGAAACGGGGCCTGACACAAGCAATTTGCAAGGCAGTGCACAGGCCACTACCCGCTAGTGCGGTTGGTGGCTTTTCTATTTTCTGCGCATTTCATCCCAGCGAGGAGAAGCCTTTTGGAACCCGTCACACTCACCAGCATTCAGACGGCACGAGCGCGCATTGGAGAAGCCATTCACATGTCGCCCTGCCATCTCTCCCACTACCTCTCGGAGTTGACGGGCCTGCCGCTGCACCTGAAGCTGGAAAATCTCCAGCGCACCGGCTCCTTCAAGGAGCGCGGCGCCCTGAACAAGCTGCTTACCCTCAGCGAAACGGAACGCAAGCGCGGTGTAATCGCTGCCAGCGCTGGCAACCACGCGCAGGGCGTCGCCTTTCACGCGGCGCAGCGTGGCATTCGCGCGCAGATCGTCATGCCGCTGGCCACGCCTCTGGTCAAGGTCGCCGCAACGCGTAGCTTTGGCGCTGAAGTCGTCCTGCACGGAGCCAGCTATGACGAAGCCTGCGATGAGGCCCTGCGCCGCCGCGTCGAAGAGGGCCGCACGTTCATCCACCCGTTTGACGATCCTGAGGTCATCGCCGGCCAGGGAACGATTGGCCTTGAATTGCTAGACCAGGTCCCGGACATTGAGGCTGTCGTTGTCCCCATTGGCGGCGGGGGGCTCATCAGCGGCATTGCCTGCGCTCTTAAGGAAACGAATCCCAAAATCCGCGTGATTGGTGTGGAACCTGAAAAGCTGCCTTCCATGCTCCGCGCACGCGAGGCCGGAGAACCTATCACCATTGCTCCCGAAGCCACCATCGCCGATGGCATCGCCGTGCGCCGCGCCGGAGACATCACGTTCCCCATGGTCTCGCGCTATGTGGATGAGATTGTCACAGTGGATGATGAAGAGATTGCCAGCGCCATTCTGATGCTGTTGGAGCACGAAAAGACCCTGGCCGAGGGCGCGGGAGCCGCAGCGCTGGCCGCCGTGGTCCAGGCCAAGACCAACCTACGCCATCGCCGCACCGTGGTACTCGTCTGCGGCGGCAACATCGATGTGACGCTGCTGGCCAAAATCATCGAGCGCGGCCTTGTCAAAGACGGCCGCTTGCTCCGCGTGCGCGTCTACCTGCAGGACCGCCCCGGCGCCCTGCTCAACCTCACCCAGATTCTCGCCCGCGAACGCGCCAACATTGTGGAAACAATCCACAACCGCGCCTACTATGGCGTCAGCCTCGGTGAAACCGTCATTGATGTGACTTTGGAAACACGCGGCGCCACGCACATCACTGCCATCAGCCACGCACTGCGGGAGGCAGGCTTCCGCTTCGAGCGTATCCAGTAGGCAAGAAACGGCAAGCTGACGGGCATCTCATTTGCCTCCGGAACCGGCGGGAAACAAAGGTATTGCGCGATTCGCTTCCCCGTTGAGGCGTCCCCGCTCCCCCTGACGCAATGGCTGGAACGTTTGCTATACTCAGAGAGTTAAGCCCGTGCGGAAGTGGTGAAATTGGCAGACACACCATCTTGAGGGGGTGGCGCCGAAAGGCATGCGGGTTCAAGTCCCGCCTTCCGCACCATAAGATTCTTCTCTCCGGCGCTACCGGATGAGACTCTGAAAGCAGCCCAAGAAATGCAGATTCTCTTCTACTTCATCATCGTGGTTCACGTTATCGTCTGCCTGTTCCTTATCGGAGTCGTGCTCATTCAGCAGGGCCGATCGGCCGACCTTGCCGGCGCCTTCGGAGGACAGGGTTCGCAGACCGCATTTGGCCCCCGCGCCGCTGCCAATGTGCTCACACGTCTCACCACATGGTCCGCAGTGATCTTTATGATCACCTCCATATCGCTCACGATTCTGTATGAGCGCTCCGTGCAGAGCCACTCCGTGCTGGATGACACCAAGCCCATTTCCGCACCGGCCAAGCCCGGCAAGTAGTCTTCCCCTTCGTCTTTACACAGTTCAGTTTCAACAGAAAGGCAGGCCCATAGGGTCTGCCTTTTCTTCTTGTCCCCATGCGTTTTCATCTTCATCTTGCATAGCCGGTGCTTACATCACTGGCTGTGACAAAGGTACCTTTCCGTTCCCTCCTGATTGCGCTACCCTCAACTCGGTCCAAACAAGCTCTCACTGGACGCACTCCAAAAGTACGTCCTCGCTCAGGGGTGCCCATGTCCTTTCGCTCGGTGTTTATCGCTGTCACAATCGCCTTCGCCCTGATTCTTGGAGCGTTCCTCATCAACCGAGCCCGCCCCAAGGTGGAAGTGGAGCAGCCAACCTCTGACTTTGTGCTGGCCAGCGGCAAATGCGCCGAATGCCATGCCCGTATGCAGTACTCCGTCGTCCACGAGTACGAGATGAGCGTGCACGCCAAAAAGGGCGTGAACTGCCTGGATTGCCACCAGCCTTCCACTGGGCAAAAGAAGGTGGACCACCACGGCTTCGTCATCAGCGCGCACCTCACCGCTGGCAACTGCCGCAGTTGCCATGAGGGCATCTATCAGGAGTTCCTCCACAGCCGCCACGCCGCGCCAAGCTGGGCCGCCATTTATGGAGAAAAGGGCTTGAGCCCGGAGCAGGTCTCGTTCAGTGAGCAGTTCCAGCCCGGTGGCACCCGGCGCCCGCCCAGCCCGCTGGCTCTTCCAGAAGGCCATCCTGCCGTAGCCGCGGGCTGCGAACAGTGCCACTCCATCGGCAAGCCCAACGAGGACGGCACTATAGGCACCTGCACGGAATGTCACTCCCGCCACACCAGTTCTGTCGCGCTGGCACGGCTGCCCAGCACCTGTGCACAGTGCCACATGGGACCCGATCATTCGCAGATCGAAATTTATAACGAGTCGAAGCACGGCGTGATGTTTGCCGCGCAACGGCAACTTCTAAAACTGGACGCAAACCCCAAGACTCTGACCACGCGCGACATGTTTGTGCCTACCTGCGCCACCTGCCACATGAGCGGCATCAACGGCCTCAAGGTCACGCATGATCCCTCAGACCGCCTTAGCTGGTACCTGGCCGCAGAGGTCAGCCAGAAGCGGCCCAACTACCTGCGCGCGCAAGCCAACATGAAGCAGGTATGCCAGCAGTGCCATACTGAGACACTGGTCAATCGCGTCTACGCGCATGCGGAAGAGGTGGTGGCCAGCACCAATGCCAAGGTTTCCGCAGCCAAGGAGATCGTGACAGCGCTGCACAAGGACGGCATTGTCACCGGACCGCCCTTCTCCAACCCCATCGATTTCACGTACTTCGACATGTGGCACTATGACGGACGCACCAGCAAACATGGAGCCTTCATGGGCGGAGCCGACTTTGTGCAATGGCACGGCAACTACGGCCTGCTGGAAAAGACCGTCGAGCTGCAGCACGAAGCTGATGCGCTCCGGAGGGAACATGCCGCTCGCCGTTAGGTTGCTCCGCTCGCGCTGGGTGACATGGCTGTTGGATGGCGAGGTGCTGCTGGATCTGTTTGTCGCCTCCAACCTAGCCGTGCTCGCTGGGGACATCGTACTGGCGCATTCTGTCAATCAGTTTCGCCGCCCCGAGGAGTACATCCCTCTTTACATCTCCGCCATTGCTCCCGCAGCACTTCTCCTCGTTGATCTCCTCCGCTGGCGGTGGGGATTTCTGGCCGCATGGAAGGATGTTGGCGCGCTCGTGGGCTGGATATCTGTCCTAGTCGGGCTTGGCGGTGTGCTTTACCACCTGCAGAGCAGCTTCTTCCTCCAGCACACAGTGCGCTCGTTAACCTACGCTGCCCCGTTTGCCGCTCCACTGGCCTATACCGGCCTCGGCTTCCTGCTGCTCGTCAATCGCATGGTTACCCCGCGCACGCCGGGATGGGCGCGCTGGGTTATTTTGCTGGCCACTGGCGGTTTCTTTGGCAACTTTGTCCTTTGCCTCACAGACCACGCCACCAATGGCTTCTTCCTCAAGACAGAGTGGATTCCGGTAGCATCCAGCGCTCTGGCAACAGGGTTTCTCCTCGTGCCCGTGTTCCTGGCTATCACGCGTCGTTACCTGGATCTATGCCTCGCCGTCCTGCTCGTGCAGGCTCTGGTTGGGCTGCTCGGCTTCTGGTATCACCTGCGAATGAATCTCTTCGCTCCGGGCACCAGCCTTTTTGAAAAATCTGTCTACGGAGCGCCGCCGATGGCTCCCCTGCTCTTTCCCAACCTCGTCGCACTGGCCATCATTGGCATGTGGGAACTGGCCCTGCACCTGCCCGACGAGGGAGAGGCCAAGCCCAGCTACTTCAAGCGCATGTTGAGCTGGGCTGCCACCGTCAGGCCCGGCAGCCAGTCGCGCGCCGCTCTACAATAGCCTCATGATTCTGGAGACCTTTGCCGTCGGTCCGCTGCAATGCAACTGCACCATCCTGGGCGATGAGGCTTCCGGCGAGGCCATCGTCATCGATCCCGGCGACGAAGTAGGACGCATTCACCGCCGCCTGACGCAACTGGGCCTCAAACTCAAGCAAATTCTGGTCACACACGCCCACATTGACCATGTGGGCGGAGCACTCAAGCTCAAGCGCCTCACCGGAGCCCCCGTCCTGCTCAACGAATGCGACCTGCCTCTGCTCCACATGATGGATGCGCAGGCAGCCTGGCTCGGCATCCAGACACCGGAAACCGCACCCCCGGATGAAAACCTCACCGAGGGTATGCGCGTGGGGATTGAGAGCCACCCAGCCCATGTGATCTATACACCAGGTCACACACAGGGTTCGGTCTGCCTTCACTTCATCCCGCTCAAGATGGTCATCGCCGGAGATACGCTCTTCGCAGGCAGCATCGGCAGAACCGATCTGCCCGGCGGCGACTCCGAGCAGATTATCGATTCCATCCAGACGCGCCTTCTTGTCCTACCCGATGAAACCAGGGTCATCCCCGGTCACGGTCCCTCCACGACTATTGGAGCCGAGCGCAGAGCCAACCCCTTCCTCAGGTCAGCCTGAGTCAAATTACCAAATATCAATCAACTATAAATATATTTATCAATATCATACACTGCTTTGTTAAATCGTCAGATTAAGTCTTCAAGCGAAATTGTTACTAGCTGGATGCGTTCCTAAATAAGCAACAACGGCGGTTACTCCTGTGCAAAACTCCCGCTCCGGCGTCAGGAGGCTGAGGACCAGCCAGCCCGCCTCTTTCATCCCAAAGAAATAGCCCGGATGGACCCAGACACCCTGTTCCAGCAGATCCATAACCGTCTGCTCGTCCGGCTGCAATGCCGGAATCCGCAGGACTGCGTACCACCCACCCTCTGTGTCCAGCCGCCTCACTGTTGCGTGCTTCGCAAGCTGCCGATCCAGATCCGCTAGATTTGCCGCCACGCGCTCGCGGATCTGTTTCTGGATTGTTTCCCTGCCCTCAAGCCAACTCGGCAATGCACATTGCACGGGCGCATTCATGGAGAGAAACGTGTCCGCGATAACCTCCAGCCGCTCCAGGGCCAGCGCCGAGTCCGGTCCGGTGGCCACAATCCAGGCCGCCTTCATCTGCGGCAGGCCGGCAATCTTGCTCAGCCCGCTCACTACGAAGACCGGCACATCCTGCAGCCCCGCGGCAAAACTTTCCGGCGCATGCCCGAAGCCATAATCCAGAAAGACCTCATCCACAATCAGCGCGAGATTGTGCTCTCGGCATAGTTCTGCCAAGGCCTCGGCCTCCCAGCGCTTGGTGAAGTGGCCTGTGGGATTGTTGGGATGCACAAAGACGATTGCTCGCGTTTGCGGTGTCACGGCCCGGCGGAAGCCCTCAGGATCGATCTGCCAGCCATGGTCATAGACGAGGGGTGCGCTCTTCAAATGCACATCGTCGAGGTCCGCAAGGAAGTCAAAGAGTGGGTAGCCCGGCTGCGGGATAAGCACCTCGCTGCCCGGGTCGCACAAGAGGCGGAAGAGAAAGCTGTACGCCTCGCTGGTGCTCGTGGTCAGGATCACCTGCTCCGGCGCCACCATGACTCCGTGGTCGGCGTAGTATCGGCTGACGGCTTCCCGTGCAAAAAGCATGCCCCGGGGCTGCGGGTCATAATCCAGGGCCCGCTCATCGGCCAGCGCAGCCAGCAGCCCCGGCGGATATGCGAAACCGCACCGTGTGGGATTGGACGCTGTGAGGTCGGCAATCGGCAGTCCAGACTGAAGACGGTGCCTATGCGCGCGCGCCAGCTCACTCTCTTCCGTATTCCATTCCGTTCGCCGTGAAAAGCGCATAGTCCTGTTCACTCCTCATCCAGCCTGCGCTGCGCACAGCGGCACCTGTAAACCCGCCTGCCACGCATCAGGCACAATATAGATGAGCGCTCCTTCCACCATACACGGGCGCTGCATGGAGGGACCTTGGCACTGCGCGCGGTGATTTTCGACTACGGCATGGTGTTGACCGGCCAGCCCGTTGCTGAGGCACACGCCGCTCTGGTCCGCCTCACGGGCCTTTCCGAAGACCGTTTTGAGACCCTCTACTGGGCCGACCGCCACGCCTACGACGAAGGTAAGCTCACCGGCATCACCTTCTGGCAGAAGTTCCTGCGCGATGCCGGCATTGAAAATTCACCCACAAGGGTAGAAGAGCTGAACCATTGGGACGCGCGCATGTGGACGACGCAGAACCCCGTGATGCTGGACTGGCAACTCGAACTGAAGCGCCGCGGCCTGCGCACCGCAATCCTCTCCAACATGGGAGACTCGGTCCTTGAAAACATGCAGCGCGCATTCGACTGGCTTGACCGCTTTGATGTCCTCGTGTGGAGCTATCAGCTTGGCATCGCCAAGCCCGACCCGGCCATTTACCGCCATACGCTGCAGCAACTCGGCACGCGCCCCGATGAGACGCTCTTCATCGACGACAAATGGATCAACATCGAGGCAGCGCACGCTTTGGGCATGATGGGCATTCAGTTTTCCACCGTCGAGAAACTGCACCAGGACCTCGTCGCCGCAGGTCTGGATGCGGACCTGCCGCTCTCTTCGCTCAGTTGATCGCCTCCGTATTTCGCCCCATAGAAGATCTCGTTTCCCAATTGCCGTCGCGGTGTTCTACACTGGCTTGCCGTTGGAGAACACCCTTAAGTTAAACGTTTATTCACGGCAACCAGCGAAATAATCTACGCCGTGCTGCGACTCAGCGAGAGGCTGGGCCGTCCTGAATAGCGGTAGGGGGGAAACAGTGACATCCAAGCAAAGATCCATAAACAGGCGCATGGCCCGGGCGGTCATGTGCACGGCGGCGACACTCGTGCTGAGCACAGGCATGGTGTTGGCCCAGAGCGTACCCGTGGTAACTGGCGACGCGCGAGTCGACAAGCTGCTCAGCGAAATGACCCTGCAGGAAAAGCTCACACTCATCCACGGCACGCATGAAGATCCAGCTGTGTACCAGGGCCAGGCGGGCTATCTGGGCGGCGTGCCGCGCCTCGGCATCCCCGGTCTGCGTTTTGCCGACGGCCCCCCAGGCGTGCTCACGCGGCATCCCTCCCAAGGCGAAACGGCAACCATGGGCGTGGCCGCAACCTTCAGCCTGAAAGATGCCGAGAAGAACGGCGTGGTCATTGGCCGCGAAGACCGCGCACTGGGCATCGACGTTTCGCTCCAGCCCTTTGTGAACATTGACCGCGACCTCGAATTTGGCCGCGGATACAACACCTTTGGCGAAGACCCGTTCCTGACCAGCCAGATGGGCGTGGCAGAGATCAATGGCATCCAGTCACAGCACGTCATGGCGCAAATCAAGCACTACGTAGCCTACGACTCCAACAGTGGCAATATCTTCGTCGATGACCAGACCTTGCACGAAGTCTACGTTGCACCGTTCGATGCGGCAATCAAGGCCGGCGTATCGTCCATCATGTGTTCGTACAACCGCGTGAATGGCACCTTCGCCTGCGGTAATCCTGACACGCTCACCAAGATTCTCCGCGACCAGCTCGGCTTCAAGGGCTTCGTCACGTCAGACTGGGGCGCTGTGCATGCCGTCAACTTCATCAACGCGGGTCTGGACATGGAAATGCCCGGCGAGCCCACGCCGGGTGGCCACGGCTTCTCGATTGCTTCCTTCTTTGATTCACAACCTGCCCCTCCCCCCATTCCCCGCCGCGCAGCAGAAACTGCCGTTGCTAACATGTTCGGCGGCCACATTCCGGAGGAGCCTGCGCCCGAACGCCGCGGTGGTGGCGACTTCGGCCTGAAACTCGATCCCAAGAAGATGCCCGAGGCGCTTAAGGATGGCACGGTGACTGAAGCCACCATTACGCGCGCCGCCGGTCGCGTACTGTATGAGATCGTCCACTTTGGCTACATGGACGGCATGCAGAAGCACTCCGTTACCGTGCAGGACATCGACGCCAACGCAAAAATTATCGAGAAGACCGGCGAAGATGCAGCCGTGCTACTCAAGAATGAAGACCACACGCTGCCTCTAAAGGATTCCGAGCTGAGCGACGTGGTCCTCATCGGGCCAACCGCGGGTCAGGTTGACTCCATCGGCATCAACGGCGAGCGCTCGGTGGGCCTGCCATGGCGGCAAGTCGGCCCGCTGTCTGCCATGAAGCTGGTCTCCGGCAACGAGAACATCCAGTATGCCGTAGAGGACGACATGACCGGCACAACTGTTCCCGCCAGCGCACTAGGCCACGACGGCAAACCCGGCCTTGAGCGCACCGGGGCCGGCGCCGCGCAAACGGACGCGCAGCTCAACTTCACGGTCAAGGGCGGCAATGCCCTGCCTCCGAACTCCACCGTCACCTGGAAGGGTACGCTGACCATACCGCACGATGGAGACTACTGGCTCTACCTGCAGGCATTGGGTACCAACGCCAGCATCAGCCTCGACGGCAAGCCACTGGCTCACACCGGCGCATTCCAGGGCGGCGTTCACGGTGACATTCTGCAGGCCAACCAGGACAATGCCATTCCCACCACGGATGGCCTGGACAACGTGCGTCGATCGGTCGAGCTCAAGGCCGGCCCGCACGCCATTGAGATCTCCACCACACCTGATAGCTCCAATGCACCCGTGCAGGTTCGCCTCAACTGGTACACGCCCGAGCAGCGCAAGGCAGACCATGAATCCGCCATTGCCGCTGCCAGAAAGGCAAAGGTCGCAGTCGTCTTCCTGTGGACTCGTCTTCAGCCTGTCTTCGGCCTTCCCGGCGACCAGAACAAGCTGGTGGAGGAAGTGGCAGCTGTGAATCCCAACACAGTCGTGGTGCTCAACACCAGCCAGCCCGTCGCCCTTCCCTGGGTGGACAAGGTGAAGTCTGTGCTGGAGATGTGGTGGCCCGGCGATGAAGGCGGCTGGTCCACGGCCAACATCCTGCTCGGCAAGACCAGTCCGGCAGGTCGCCTGCCCGTTACCTGGGGTAAGCGCCTCGAGGACTACCCGGCCACCGACCCCAAGTACCCTGAGCGCTCGCACAAGGGTGTCGATGGCAAAACAACCTACAGCGAAGGCGTAAATGTCGGCTATCGCTGGTTTGACAAGGAAAACATTGCGCCGCTCTTCGCCTTTGGACACGGCCTCAGCTACACAACCTTCAAGTACTCCAACCTGGATGTGCAGCGGGCACCCGACGGCGGACTCTATGTTCAGCTCAACATCAAGAACACCGGCGATGTGGCCTCGGACGAAGTGCCGCAGGTATACCTCGGCGCGCCGGATCACATTCCGGCCGGCGTGCAATTCCCTGTCCGTGCACTGGCAGCCTTCAGCCGCGTGCACATCAACCCCGGCGAAACGAAGATGGTGACCCTACACGTGCCACTGCGCCAGTTGCAGTACTGGTCCACGGCGGACACAAAGTGGGTGACGGCCACAGGCAGGCGCACCGTGAGCGTGGGCGCATCATCGCGCGATCTGCGCCTGAGCCAGACCATCGACTAACTCCCATCTCGCAAACAGCAATGCCGGAGCTTCGGCTCCGGCATTCCTTTGCCTGCCTTGCAGTTTCTGCTACGAGGCCATGCCAAGCCCCACCAGGTTCGCAGCCGCGATAATCACCAGCATGCCCACCCACAGCAGTCGTAACGGCTTGCCTCCCACGCCGGACCACTCGCCCAGCGCCAGGCCCACCAGACCTCCGCACAGCACGTAAATACTCATGTGCAGCATCCAGTTCACATAGGACATGTTCACCGGAATGTTGGCTGCGCCCCACGCGTAAAAGAAGAACTGCAGATACCACATGACGCCGCCCGTCGAAGCCAGCACGGCATTCTTCAGCAGCGTCGGCCGCGCCTGGCGCAAATCCGCGCGCAGTGAGAGCCGCTTCACAGCCGCGAGGCGAATAAAACAGTAGCCCAGGTTCACGATCGCACCGCCGCCCATGATGAAGACATAGCTCGGAAGAGCTGCGTACAGCGGATTCACACCCAGATGCAGCGCTGCAGCCTCCAGGGGTTTGGCCGCGTCAATGGCGAAGGACATCCCGGAAGAAAATATGCCGCACATCACCGCCAGAAAAAGGCCCAGAGAGAGATTGAATTCCCGAATCTCCCCCTGAAGTTGCCGTTCCTTCTGGTGTCCGGCATACGAAACAATGGCCACTCCCACCAGCGCCACCAGCACGCCAGCCACGGTCAGCAGACCACCGCGCGTGGTAAAGAGCATAGTGCCTTGCCCATGCAAAAGAGGTGGAACCAATGTACCCACAATCAGCGTGACGCCGATGGCAACTCCAATGCCAAGCGACATGCCAAGGTGACGCATTGTAAGCCCGTAGCTCACGTTGCCCACACCCCACATCGCGCCAAAGAGCGCAACCTTCAGCAGGAGGGGCCAACCCATGGAGGCATAGAATCCCTGGAAGTCCGGCAGCAGGATGAGGCTCACACCAATGGGCAGCAGGATCCACGAGAAGAACCCGGCCAGCGCCCAGGTCGTTTCCCACGACCACTTCTTCACCTTCTCGATAGGCGCGTAAAAAGATGCAGCCATGCCTGCGCCGATTACGTGCCATCCAATCCCTGTAATGACTGACGTCATTCCGTCTCCTCATCCAGATTCTTCGTCGCCAACCGCTGTTCCTGCACTTATCACTGCTCCGGCATAAAAGGGAAATGCCGGAAGTGATCATTGCCCCGCGAGACAGTATCGACAACGCACACTCCGTCTGCAAAGCCGATCCTCACGGCCTTCTCCACTCGCATGTCCACGGGCAGGATGAAAAGCGAGCTTCCCGCCAGTAGACTTATGTTTTTCCCAAATGAAACTGTTTGCCGATAGAACCTTAGAGAATCCGCGCCGCGCTTGTCAAAGGGAAAAATTGTATTCCCATTACGCGAAAAGCAGGCCATCTGGGCAGCCCATCTGTCGCCATTACACTTGCAACATGTCTCAGCGTCTTTATGTCGCCACTTCCAGCCAGGGCAAGCTCCGTGACTTCCGCACCGCCGCGGCTACGCACGCATTGGAGATCGAACCGCTTCCAGGACTCAGCAGGATCCCCGCACCTGACGAAACCGGAACCACCTTCGCTGAGAACGCCGCGCTTAAGGCCGTCTATTATTCCCGCTTTGCTCCCGGTGAGCTCGTCCTCGCTGACGACTCCGGCCTGGAGGTGGATGCGCTCAACGGCGCCCCCGGCGTACGCTCCGCTCGCTTTGCCTCGGATGCGGGGTTGGTGGACTCGCCCGACGCCAACGACAACACCGACGTTTGGAACAACTTGGTACTGCTGCAACGGATGGCCGGGGTTCCCCTACCCCAGCGTACAGCGCGCTACCACTGCGTTCTGGTCGCTGCGCGTGATGGAAACGTGCTGCATTCTGCCGACGGATCAGTAGAGGGACTCATCCTTGAGGCTCCCCGTGGAACTGGCGGCTTCGGCTACGACCCTCTCTTCTTTCTGCCGGATTTGAACCGCACCATGGCAGAGATTGATCTGGAGACAAAGCTCTCTCTCAGCCACCGCGGCCGCGCGCTGGCCGCCTTGTTGCCCAAACTCGGGCTCTGACAGTTCAATTGATATTGACCTTGTCGCAAATGGTGGCACCGTTGCCTTGACGGTCCTATTGGCTGAAACGAATAATGCAGGGGTAGCAATACGCATTGCTTTCTTCGTTTTGTGTAAGAACGCCTCGCTTCACAGCCTCTATAGGAGCTGAATTCGCATGGCAACTGCTCAACAACCCTCCACGCCCACTGTTCATGCGGGCGTTCAGCCGCTACGTGCCGCTCAGGGATCAAGCTTTTTCTGGCACAAGCTGCACTCGCTCCTGGGCATCATTCCCATCGGCGCATTTCTACTGGAACACCTGCTCTCAAATTACGAGGCTCTAAAAGGTCCCGCGGCTTATGGGGCTCAGGTTCGCTTTCTGAACAGCCTGCCCCTGGTGCGGATCCTGGAATGGGTCTTTATTTTCCTGCCTCTTCTTTACCACGGACTCTATGGCATTTACATCTGGATTCGTGGCAAGTCCAACCTCGTCTACTACCCTTGGTCGGGCAACTGGATGTATACCATCCAGCGTTACACTGGCCTGTTTGCCTTTGTCTACATCGCCCAGCACGTAATGCGACAGCGCTTCATGGGCATCAGCTTGCCTGAGAATCCGGGAGCAGCCTTCGCCAAGGTGCAGCACGAACTGGCAAATCCATGGATGCTGGCCTTTTACATCATTGCCATGATTGCCATCTGCTGGCACTTTGCCTACGGTGTATGGCTCTTCGCGGCGAAGTGGGGCATCACCCCCGGCGTCAAGTCGCGCAAGCGTTTCGGTTACGTGTGCACAGCGTTGGGAATTGGGCTTGCAGTTCTGGGTTTGGTCAGTATTTGGGCCTTCGTCGGTCCCAGGTTCCGGAACACGCCGGACATTGTTCCACTCACAACCGCTCAATTGCAGGTTCAGCACACACAGCCTGCGTACTCGCTGGTCTGACGCACACAGTACCGACATGGCTATGACTGAAACTAACGGACCTCGACTCGACTGGAAAACATTCCAGACGATGGTGCCCTCCCTTGCCAAGGGAATGGCTGTCATCGCTCATGGGGTCCGCGCATCCGGCATTGAGGCCGAGCTGATCGAGTTGGTCAAGGTGCGGGTTTCGCAACTCAACGGTTGTGCCTTCTGTGTGCAGTACCACCTGAATGATGCGCGCAAGGTGGGTGTTGCTCCCGAGAAGCTGGACCTGCTCGCCGAATGGAGAGAGGCTGGTATTTTCTCTAATCGTGAAGCCGCGGCGCTTGCATGGGCCGAACGCGTCACGCTGCTTGCGCAGCAGCACATCGACGACGATCTTTATGCCGGCGTCTCCGCGCATTTCTCTCAGGAAGAGATCGCACTTCTGACCACAGCCATTGGCCAGATCAATTTTTGGAACCGAATTGCGGCGCCTTTTCGTTTTACGCCGCCTATCCCTCGCGCAGTTGCTCAGGTTTGAAGGAAAGGATTCGAACGACAATGGCAGCACCAAGAATCATCGTGGTTGGCGGAGGCCTGGCTGGTCTGGCGGCGGTCATCAAGATCGCTGAGGCCGGCGGCTCCGTGGACCTGTTCTCCATCGTTCCGGTTAAACGCTCTCACTCGGTCTGCGCACAGGGCGGCATCAACGCGGCCAAGAACCTGAAGGGCGAAGGCGACACCACCTACAAGCACTTTGACGATACCGTCTACGGCGGCGACTTCCTCGCCAACCAGACACCGGTCAAGGCCATGTGCGAAGCAGCGCCCGGCATCATTGACCTGCTGGACCGTATGGGCGTTCCCTTCAACCGCACACCGGAAGGTCTGCTCGACTTCCGCCGCTTCGGCGGCACGCTCTACAACCGCACCGCCTTTGCCGGAGCCACCACCGGCCAGCAATTGCTCTACGCGCTGGACGAGCAGGTGCGCCGCCACGAGTCTGAAGGCAAGGTAAGAAAGTACGAAGGCTGGGAGTTTCTATCCGCCATTATTGACTCCACCGGACATGCGCGCGGCATCACCGCCATGGACCTTCGCACCATGGAAGTGCGCGCCTTCCCAGCTGACGCCATCATCGTGGCCACCGGCGGTATCGGCGCCATCTTTGGGAAGAGCACAAACTCCGTGGTTTGCACGGGATCCGCGCAGTCAGCGCTTTTCCAGCAGGGTGCCTACTATGCCAACGGCGAGTTCATCCAGGTGCATCCCACCACCATGCCCGGCGAAGACAAGTTGCGCCTCATGTCAGAGTCAGCCCGCGGCGAAGGCGGCCGCGTCTGGGTGCCGCGCACTCCCGGTGACAAGCGCCCTGCCCAGCAGATTCCTGAGTCAGAGCGCTTTTATTTCCTCGAAGAGTGGTATCCCAAGTACGGCAACCTGGTGCCCCGCGACATCGCCACACGCGCCATCCACAAGGTGGTCTATCAGGACGGGCTCGGTATCGACGGCCAGCCCATGGTCTATCTCGACGTCTCGCATATTGACCGTGCCATCCTTGACCGCAAACTAGAGGGCATTCTCGAAATCTACGAAAAGTTTGTCGGCGACGATCCGCGCGAAGTGCCCATGAAGATCTTCCCCGGCATGCACTACACCATGGGCGGCCTGTGGGTGGACTTCAATCAAATGACAAATATCCCCGGCATCTTCGCTGCTGGCGAGTGCAACTACCAGTACCACGGAGCCAACCGCCTGGGCGCCAATTCGCTCATGAGTTGCATTTTTGACGGATTTGTTTCCGGGCCAAACTCTCTTGAATATGCCAAGAGTCTGCCCCCTGTGCAGGGCGATGGCGGGGCAGCAGCCGAGCTGGCTCGTCAGACAGAGCTGAACAACAAACTCCTGAAGAGCAAGGGCACGGAAAATCCATTCAAACTATGGCGCGAACTGGGTGAGCTGATGACCCGCCATGCAACTGTCATCCGCTACAACAAAGGGTTGAAGGAGGCCGACGAGAAGATCGTCGATCTCATGGAGCGCTTCAAGAATGTCAACCTAAGCGACAAAAGCCAGTGGGCAAACACCAGCTTTGCCTTCGCCCGGCAGTTGCAGAATATGCTCGAGCTTTCCCGCGTCGTCGTGCAGGGCGCGCTCCTGCGTGATGAGTCGCGTGGCGCGCACTACAAGCCGGACTTCCCGGAGCGTAACGACGAGAAGTTCCTAAAAACCACCAAAGCGAGCTTCACTGGTGACATAGCAGGCCCGCGCTTCGAGTATGAAGACGTTGACCTCCAGTTCATTAAGCCTCGCCCGCGCCGTTACGACGCGGCCAAGTAGGCAAGGGAGACTGACAGATGGCAACAAAGAAGGTTCAACTTGAAATTAAGCGCCAGGCCAGCCCCGACGCACCCGCAGTGTGGGAGAAGTTCGAGATCGAGTGGCGCCCCGGACTCAACGTGACCAGTGCCTTAATGGACATTGCCGCCAATCCAGTCACTGCGGACGGCCATGCCACTACTCCAGTCACTTATGACTCCAATTGCCTCGAAGAGATCTGCGGATCCTGCGCCATGCGCATCAATGGCAAAGCCCGCATGGCCTGCTCCTCGCTTGTCGACAATCTGGAGCAGCCCATTCGCATCGAACCGCTTTCCAAGTTCCCGCTTGTGCGCGATCTGCAAGTGGACCGATCGGTACTCTTTGAGAACCTCAAAGCCGTCAAGGCATGGGTGCCCATCGATGGCACCTACGATCTCGGCTCCGGGCCTCGCCTCTTTCCTCAGCAGCAGGAAGTGAATTACCCACTTTCCAACTGCATCTCCTGCACGTGCTGCATGGAAGTCTGTCCGCAGTTCAATGAGAAGACAGGTTTTGTCGGCGCTGCTACCATTGCGCAAGTCAAGCTCTTCAACAATCACCCCACCGGGAAGGTCCTCAAGGAAGAGCGCCTGCGCGCCCTCGCAGGAGACGGCGGAGTGCAGGAGTGCGGCTTTGCGCAGAACTGTGTGGAGGTCTGCCCCAAGCAGATTCCGCTCACCAATGCAATCTCTGATGTCAGCCGCGACGTGCTCGCACAGAAGGTCAAAGACTTGCTCCGCAGCTAAGCCAATCTGACATAGCAAAGCCCCATGTCCTCTTCAAGGCATGGGGCTTCTTATTGCCTGCATGACGCGCAGAATGCCGCGCATCTCACATTCCTGGATAGAACCCGGCAATCCAACCCTGCAGCAGTTCCGGAAAGCAGCCCAGCACGACCACGCCGAGAGTGGTTAACAGCAGCACGGCCATGGTCACCGGATGCAGAGCAATTGGCGTCTCATCCACAGCGGGCATCACAAACGCACGTTTGAGTACCTGCAAATAGTAGTAGAGTGACACCGCGCTCATCGCAATAGCCAGCACCACAAGGCCAAGCCCGGCGCCTGTTGCATACACGCGCAGTATCGCCGCAAACAGATTGAACTTCGCCCAGAAACCCACCAATGGAGGAATTCCAGCCAGGGATAGGAACAGCACCAGCAGAACTGCTGAGAGCAAGGGGTTGCGCCGGGAAAGTCCGGCAAAGGCATCGAGCCGATCGCTACCCGTTGCCTTCTCCACCACCCCCACCACGCCAAAGGCGCCCACCGTCGTGAGCCCATAGGTGAGCACATAGTAGAGAATTGCGCGCGCGCTCATGGGTGAGTAGGAAAAGAATCCCAGGGCCAGCAGCGTATAACCGCCATGCGCCATCGCGGAGTACGCAAGCAATCTGCGCACGCTGATCTGCGCAAGCGCGGCAAGGTTTCCCACCGTCATCGAGGCGACGGCAAGAATGAGCAGCAACAGAGACCATGGCACGCCAAAGCCCGCATACTCGCGCGCAACCAGCGTGTGCGATTGCGGCTCGATACGGAAAATCTCCTGGAAGCTGCCATAAACATGCAAGGCCGCTGTGCCGATTGAGATCAGCAGCGCAAAGCCGGCCACCTTCGAGACGGATGCAATAAAAGCTGCCGCCGGTGCTGGAGCGCCCTCATAAGCGTCGGGCGCCCACAAATGAAACGGTACGGCTGCGACCTTAAAGCCCAGACCCGCGGCTACCATCACCAAAGCGACGAACAGCAGAGGAGCCGTGTGCATGCCCTGCAGCCCGTTCACGGCCAGCACAATGTGGTAGAGATTTGTCGATCCGGCAATGCCGTAAAGATAACTGAATCCGAAGAGCAGAAACGCTGCCGACATGCCGCCGAAGAGGTAATACTTGATTGCCGCCTCGGCGCTTGCACCCGAGCGCTTGGCGAACGCGGTAAGAATGTAGAGTCCGAGGCTCAACAGTTCTAGACCAATGAAGATTACCAGCAGATCCTGCGCCGCGGCCACCAGTAACGCGCCGGCCGCCGCCATGAGGACCACGCTCACAAATTCACCTACATGCTTGGTGAAGGTGGCGTCGGCAAGAAGCAGCAGCGTCAAAGCTGTCAGCAGCAGAATTCCCACCTGAGCCACAGCCGCTGAGCCGCCTGCTGAAAGCAGCAGCTCTCCCGTCCCCGGCGTGACGAACCCGTGCCCCTGGAAGGGCAGCACCCACAGGGCTGCAGCGCAACCTAGCACTCCAAGCAGCGCCGCCACTGCCACGCGCAGGTTCAGAGCAGCCTTGCGCAAAAATCCCAAGTCAACAACCAGAACGAGCAGTGCGGCCAGTTCCAGCGCTAATTCCGGCAGTGTAGCGCGAAAGAGATCGGCGTAGTTCATTGTCCCCCTCCCGCTAGCAGTGTCTTCACAGCCGGTTCAATGGCTTCCAGCAGAATTCTTGGATACAAGCCCACAATCAGCGTCGCTGTCATCAGCAGGCCTACACCGGCAATCTCTGGTACGGTGATCGCTGCCAGGGAGTGTTCCTGCTCGTGGACATGCGTGCCAGGCGAAACATCGCTGAAGAAGGCTCGCTGCAAGGCGCGCCATGTGTAGGCAACTCCCACCACAATGCCAACACCCGCCGCTATCATCCATCCGGGCTTGGCCACCCAGGCGCCCACCAGCACCTGCAATTCTGCAACAAAGCCGGAAAAGCCCGGCAGCCCCATCGACGCAATTCCAGCAATCACAAAGACCCATGCCGCAAATGGGAGACGCTTGGAGAGATGCATGGTTTCAAGGTCTGCCAACTGCCGCGTGTGTGTGCGCTCATACACGATGCGTCCGACAATTGCGAACAACAATCCGGCAATCACGCCGTGGGAGTACATCTGCAGGACCGCTCCCGTCATGCCGATCTGATTCAGTGTCATCAAGCCCAAAAGCACAAAACCCATGTGACTCACGCTGGAGTAGCCAATGACGAACTTGAAGTCCTGCTGAGCCAGCGCTACCAGCGCCCCGTACACGATTCCGATTACCGCGAGCACTGCGAAAACGTCACGCCAGGAACCGATGCCCAGCAGCGAAAATCCCCACGGATCCATCCCGTGCGGAAAAAGTGAAATGGCTACGCGCAGGCAGCCGTACGCGCCCAGCTTCATCACCACTCCGGCCAGCAGCATGGAAGCGGCCGTCGGTGCGGCCACGTGGCCAGTGGGCGCCCATGTGTGAAACGGCCACATACCGGCGAGAATCGCAAAACCTGTGAAAACCAGCGGGAAAGCCCACATCTGGAAGCTGACCGGCAGACCCGCATGCGCCAGTGCATCCAGTCCCGTGGAATGCCCTCCCGAACGCGCATACGCTGCCAGCAGCCCGATGAGCACCATCGCCGATCCCACAAAAGAATAGAGCGCGAGCTTCATCGCTCCATATTCGCGCCGCGTCGATCCCCAAATGGCGATCAGAAAGTACTTGGGCACGATCGCGATCTCATAAAAGACAAACAGCAGGAAGAAGTCGAAGCTGAGAAAGACTCCGTACACGCCACCAATCAGCGCCAGGTAAAAGGCAAAAAACTCCTTGGTCCGGTGCTCAATATTCCAACTGAAGAGCACGCCCGCAACCGCCGCCAATCCGGTCAGCAGAACGAGGACAAGGCTGATGCCGTCCGCCGCCAGCAGATAATGAATCCCCATGGATGGCACCCATTGCTTATCGACAATGGTTATGCGGGCAAAATGACTGGGGCCCATGCCGGCGGCGAAACCCGCCAAAGCAAGCACCAGCCCCGCAATGGCCACAACCAGAGCAAGCCATCGCGCCAGTGCGGGCCTGCCTTTGGGCAGCAGCGCCTGGGCAAGCGCCCCGGCAAACGAGAGATAGATCGTCCAAGCCAACATCTAGAATCTCCAGTGCGCCAGCAGGTTCAAAACTGTTGGGTTCATGCTGTTCACGATCAACTGCGGCAGAATCCCAAGCAGAAGCATCAGTCCAATCACCGGAGCCATTGCCAGCCGTTCCCCGCCGTGCATGTCAGGGAAGCTGGCCCAATGCTCTGACACCGGACCGGCAAATACCCGTTGGATCACCGTTAGAATCACAGCCGCCGTCACCAGCAGGCCGAGAATTGAAACTGTCGCTGCCACCCACGAGAGCGGAAACACTCCGCGGAAGATCAGAAACTCACCAACAAATCCGTTCAGGCCGGGCAATCCCAGCGACGAGAACAACGCGATGCCCATCAAGCCTGCAAAGACCGGCGCAGGTTTGCGCAACCCGCCGAAATCATTCAGGCCCCGCTCTCCCCCACTGCGTTGTTGCAGCATCGCGATAAACCAGAACACTGCGGCCGCCGTCACTCCGTGGTTAAACATCTGCAGGATCACACCGTTCAGAGCTGCTGCCTGGCTGGTCTGCTGCGCCGCTCCAGCTGCCGGAACCGCCAGCGCAAAGATGCCCAGCAGGCAATAGCCCAGGTGATTCACAGAGGAGTAGGCAAAGAGCCGTTTCAGATCCTTCTGCGCCGCCGCTGCCCAGGCACCCATCACCACAGTGAGCACCGCAAGCACCAGCAACGGTGTCCGCATCTGCGCAATTTGATGGCCGAACAGCGGTACAGCGATCCTCAACAGGCCGTAGACGCCCATCTTGGACATCGCGCCCGTCAGTAGCATGGTCACCGGCGATGGCGCCTCAGAATAGGCCGCAGGGAGCCAAGTGTGAAACGGAGCCAGAGGCACTTTCACGGCAAAGCCCGCCAGCACTCCAACCGCCAGCCACATCATCACCGGACCCAGATGTGCTGTGACAAGTTGCTCAAGCTGTCCGCTCGAAGCCATCGTCGCAAGCTCAGTAAAGTCCATGTTGCCGGTGGAAAGGAACACAGCAAGGAACGAGAGCAACAGCGCCACGCTGCCCGCCATCGTATACACGAAGAACTGCGTTGCTGCAGGCCCACGCCTTGCTCCGCCCCACAGCTTGATCAGGAAGAATGCGGGAATCAGGCTCAGCTCCCAAAACAGGAACCAGTGGAAGAAGTTCAGCGCAGTGAAGGAGCCAAACAGCCCCGCTTGTAACAGGAGCACCAGGCCAAAGTAGACATTCGGCTGCCGGTGCACATGATGCGCCGCGTCAACCGACATCAGCGTGACGATCGCCGAGAGCACCAGCATCAGCGCGCCCAGTGCATCCACTCCAAGGTGATATTCAATTCCCAGCGAGGGCGCCCATGCTGCGCGCTCGAGAAGGCCGATGCTGCCATCTGCCGGCACTTGCGTCCACACCAGCAATGTCAATACCAGGCCCGCCAGTGTAGTTACCAACGCAACTGTGCGCGCATGCTTGCCGGCCAAAAATGCGACCAGGGCTCCCACAACGGGCAGCGCGGTTATCAAGGTCAATATAGGAAGTCCGTTCATCCCCGGCTGCTCCAGATCAAAATTACGGCCAGCAGCACTACTGCAAGTGCCAGCACGCGCAGGTAGCTTTGCACGCGGCCGCTCTGCACCCGCGCCAGTAGGCCGCCGCCTGAGGCGATTTCCTCGCAGCTCTTGTCAAATCCGCCATCGACCCAGTGGACATCGATCAACCGGTTTAACTGTGCCCAGCCGCGGAACAGCAATGCGACTCCGGCCACAATGCCTCCCCAGACGCAGCGGTCAAGCCAATCCGCCACCCGCGCCCACCACTCATAGAAGGCAATCACCGTCACGCCATACAGCTCGTCCACATAGAACTTGTTCCGCAGCCAGAGCCATGCCAGCGGCACAGCACGCTCCAGCGCATCGGCTTCCTCAGCCTTCGGCGACCTGTTCCCGTAGAGAAACCATCCCAGAACCAAACCTGTGATCACCACTGCGCTTGAGCTCAGCATCAGCGTCATGAGCCCTGGCTCGCCAAATCCTGCCATGCTGAACTCTGCAGCCCTGTTGTTCAGGAATGCCCGGAACCATGGCCACGCCGGTGTACCGATCACGCTGAGCGTCACGGCAAAGAACGCAAGCACTGCCAGCGGCAAAGTCATCACCCTGGGGCTCTCGTGTGCATGCCCATGGCCACGCCACTGGCCAAAGAACACATAGCTCACCTGCCGCATCATGTAGAACGCAGTCAGCAGGGCGCCGAACACCAGCAGGTAAAACGGGCCTTTTGCAACACTCCAATGCTGGGCAGCTTCCAGAATGCCATCCTTACTCCAGAAGCCAGAGAACAACAACGGAAACCCGCACAGAGCCAGCATGCCCACGGCATACGTCAGGAACGTAACCGGCATCTCGGTGCGCAGGCCGCCCATGTGTCGCACATCCTGCTCCTCGTGGCAGCCGTGAATCACCGAGCCCGCGCCCATGAACAGCAGAGCCTTGAAGAACGCATGCGTGATCAGGTGGAACATGCCCACGGCAACGCCGCCCATCCCCAGGCCTGCCATCATGTAGCCCAGCTGCGACACTGTGGAGTAGGCCAGAATACGCTTGATGTCGTTCTGCGCCACTGCGATCAGCGCCGCAAACACGGCCGTCAGTGCGCCCACCCAGGTCACCACCGTCAGTGACGTAGTTGTGCCTCCGGCCAACGCGCCTGCCTGCATCAGCGGATACACGCGCGCAATCAGGTAAACGCCCGCCGCCACCATCGTCGCCGCATGGATTAATGCCGACACCGGCGTGGGGCCTTCCATCGCGTCAGGCAGCCACACGTGCAATGGCAACTGGCCGCTCTTGCCTGCAGCGCCTGCAAAAATCAGCAATCCGATGGCGCCTGCCGCAGTCAGTCCCAGTCCTGCCGGAGAACTCAGAAGCGCGCCGAGCTTGAGCGGCTCCATCGAACCCGTGCCCCCGTTGTAGAACAGCAGTGTCCCCGTCTCCGCAAAGAGCCACACCATGCCCAACAGGAAGAAGACATCCCCCACGCGCGTGGTCATGAACGCTTTCTTCGCCGCCGCTGCCGCAGAGGGCTTCTGATACCAGAAGCCAATCAGCAGATACGATGTGAGGCCCACCAGTTCCCAGCACATGAAGAGAAGCAGCAGGCTGTTGGAGATGACCACCCCCAGCATCGCTCCTGCAAACAGAGCCAGAAAGCAGAAGAACCGCGTGAAGTTTTCGTCTTGCGCCATATAGCCGACGGAGTAAATGAAGATCAGCAACCCCACGAAGCTGACCATCACCATCATCACCGCCGACAGTGGATCGAGAACCCAGCCCAGTTCAACGCGAGCAGTCCCCATCTGTATCCAGGAGAAGTTCACCGTCTCCCGGATCGCCACGCTGCTCATCCAGCCGGCCACGACGTGCGCAAAGGCGATCAGCGATAAGAACAGAGAAAAACTCAGCGACCCAATTGCCAAACCCGCAGCCAGTGCGCGTTTTGGCTGCCGCAATAGAGCAATGAAGCCTGCAGCCACCATAGGCACCGCTGGAATCAGCCATAGACTGCGGGCGGCGTAACTTGCGATGCACGCGTTTTGGGGATGAAATGCGGCCGTCAACTCTTCCTGCATCAGCATCCGCTCACCCCTTCATCCTGTTGATTTGGTCCAGATCTGCGGTGCGCAGATGGCGATGGATCGAGATTACAAGGCCCAGTCCGACTGCAGCTTCTGCCGCAGCCACTGCAATGGAGAAGATCGCAAACATCAGGCCTGTGAGCGCCTCCGGATGTTCCCCAAAGCGCCAGAAAGCAATCAGATTCAAATTTGCCGCATTCAACATCAGCTCAATGCCAATCAGCACCAGAATCGCATTGCGCCGCGTTAAGGCGCCCGCCAGCCCAATGGCAAAAAGCAGCGCTGCGATCAAAAGGTACCCAGCAAGAGGAGTGGCGGAAATCATGAGTTTCGTCCCTCCTTTTCGTGCATCGCTACAATCACTGCGCCAATTAAGGCCGCAGTTAACAGCAGCGCCACAATCTCCAGCGGCAGCACATAACGCCCCATCAGCGCATTGCCAATTTCCTGTACCGTCACGGCAGGCTTTTCCGTCGTGTGAATCATCCACGGCGCAGCCTGCAGAACAGCCCAAGCAGGCACGGCAAAGATCGCGCCCGCCACGGCCAGCCCTGTCAGCCAGGTGCGGCTGAAGATCTCAGTCTTCTTCGGCGTCTCAGAACCGCGCGTCAGCAAAATTGCAAACACCACCAGAATCGCCACAGCCCCCACGTACACCAGGAACTGCGCAAATCCCACAAACTCCGCGTCCAGTTGCAGGAAGAAGAGCGCAAGCCCGGCAAAGGCGATGCTCACCGCTAGCGCGCAATGCACCAGATTCTTGAGCAGCACAGCAGATAGTGCGCCTGCCAGCGTAAGCGCCGCTACAACGTAAAATACAAAACTCATCGGCGCTCGCCCCCTTCCTGTGGATTCAGACAACACTTACTCCGCATAGCGGTAACTCCTCGGCCCCAGTCGCTCGCGGCGCATCTCCACACGACCCATCGCGGCATAGGCCACCACGACAATCGCCGTGCAAACGATCCAGCGCAACAATCCCTCGCCCATGAAACGCCATAACGCCGCCACCACCAGATTCACAAGCGTCATGGGCAGCACGAACTTCCAGGCAAAATTCATCAGCTGATCCTGCCGCAGTCGCGGCAGCGTCCCGCGGACCCAGATAAAGAAGCAGATCCACAGCATCACCTTGCCAAAAAACCAGATCCAGGAAGGCACAACACTCAGCGCTGCCAGCGGTGCAGACCATCCACCCAGGAACAGCGTCGTGCCGAGACCTGCTATCCCGAACATTCCTACGTATTCACCCAGGAAGAAGAGCGCGAACTTAAAGCCCGAATACTCCGTGAAGTATCCGGCCACAATCTCCGATTCGCCCTCAGGCAGGTCAAACGGCGAACGGTTCGTCTCCGCCATCGAGGCAATCACAAACATCACAAAGCCAGCCAGCCCCCACGGCGTAAACACATACCAGTGCGGCAAGCCCCACGTGTACTGGTTCTGTGCCTCCACCATCTTCACCAAAGAGAGTGAACCAGTCATCATCACAATGACCACGCTCGACAACAGCAGCGGCACTTCGTAACTGATCATCTGGGCCACGGCGCGCATTGCGCCCAGCAGTGAGTATTTGTTGCGGCTCGACCAGCCCGCCATAAACACTGACAGCTCGGTGGAGGCGCCCATAGCAAAGAAAAACAACAGACTGGCGTCCATATCCACCAGCACCATGTTCCGCCCCATGGGCATCACTGCAAAGCCCATGAACACCGCCACTACCAGCACCAGCGGCGCGATGAAGTGCACCAGCGCGTCGGCCCGAAACGGCACAATGTCCTCTTTGGTAAGCGACTTGATGCCGTCCGCCACCGGCTGCAGAATGCCAAAGGGGCCCACGCGATTCGGACCGTAGCGATTCTGCATGCGGCCCAGGCCTTTGCGCTCGAGCAACACGGCAATTGCAAACAAAGCCGGATACAGCAGCACAATGGTCGCGACGCAAAGGATGGTGCTCGCAACATGCTGCCATGAGGCCGGCAGAAACCCAACAAGCCAGTGCAGCAGGAGAACAAAGATCTGGTCTGCCTTCTCGATCATGGCTTACTCTCCGCCTCCGGTGGTCTTCGGTGCAGGCTCCGCGGGTTTCGCCGGTGCCGTCGCCTGCGGCGCATCCGCCGGAGCAGCGCTCTTGGCAGCAGCCTCTGCGGCTGCTTTGGCTGCCGCGGCTTCCGCAGCCGCCTTGGCCTTGGCCTCTACCTTGGCCTTCTCTTCCGCCAACCGCGCATCCACTTCAGCAGCTTCTGTGGGATGGATCTTGTGGTAGTACTCGTTGGACTTGGCCAACTGATTGCGATGCCGCAGCAAACCCTCGAAGCGATCGTCCGTCGCCAGTTCAAACTCCGTGTCCATCTTGATGGCCTCAAACGGGCAGACCTCGACGCAGATCTGGCAGCTCATGCACACAGACACGTCAATATCGAACCGCGCCGGGAAAATCTGCAGCTTGCCCACATAGTCCGGCTTCTTGTCCTTGCTCTTCTCGATGTAGATGCACTTGGGCGGGCACTCTTTCTCGCAAATCTGGCAAGCCACGCAGCGCAGACCCGCCTCCCAGTCCGTGCCGTCATACACCAGGAAGGGAAAGACGCGCGCAGCCTCAGCCGTGGGTATCCGCTCCTCCGGATACTGCACCGTTGTCAGCCGCTCTTTGGAGACGTAGCTCCCGGCAAAATTCTTTGCCGTCTCCGCGAGCCCTTTCAGTATTCCCTCACCCAGCAACGCGTTTCTCCTTCTATCCTGCCCGTTCTGCCGCCGCCCCGCCTGCCGCCTTCTGCGTGGCAGGCTGTCGGGCACCGGCCTTGGACCTTCTACTTCCTACTACTGCAAAATGCGCAACGATCCGTAGCTAAACGCCACCTGGGCAAAAGCCGTCGGCACATTGCTCCCGCCTGAATCGCTGTTTGAAGCATCGCTGCCGATGAATTGCACAGACTCCACCTGCAACGTTCCAAAATCGAATTCGTACGTCGCGCCTTGGCCCTCACCTTTTGCCGCGCTGCCGCTCGTTTCTGTCAAAGCGCAGTGAGCAAACTGATGACCCAATTGGGCAATTTCCATCAGTTGCTTCACATCTTTGTTCATCAGAAACTTCACCGTAAACGGCATCAAGCTGGGCTTCCCTGCCCCCGCCCCACTGCCTTGGTTCCCGACGGTCGTGCCCATGCTCATTCCCACATCGAATGAAACCGGCGTCAGCGATACAGGCGAACTTCCATCGCAGGTAAAGCTGTACTTCGCGCCAAGTGGGGCTGGAGCGCCCTGCGCGTCAGCTATCACAGCCGGGACAACAGCCACGGCCACTATCGCGATCCATCTTGCTACTGTCATCTCATCTCATCCCGAGTAGCTAACTTGCAGCCGAATACTTGCTATGAAGCCGCAGGATCAACGGTCCACTTCACCCAGCACAATATCGATAGAACCCAGAATCAAGACCACATCCGCCACATTGTGCCCCAGGCACATGTCCTCCAGAACCGTCAGGTTCACGAGGGTCGGCGGCCGTACACGGTAGCGATAGGGATTCGGTCCTCCATCGCTAATCAAATAGAAACCCAGTTCACCCTTGGGCGCCTCGATGCGTCCGTAGGCCTCCCCGGCCTTGGGCCGGAAGTTGCGCAGCTTCGCCTTCGGGTCCATCACAGGCCCGCCGGGAATATCCTTCAGCGCCTGCTCCAGGATGCGAAGCGATTGCCGCAGTTCGAGCAGCCGGATCATGAACCGGTCATACACGTCGCCGTGATCGCCCAGTGGCACCTTAAAGTCAAACCGGTCATAGATGCCGTAGTGATCCACTTTGCGAACGTCGTAATTCACGCCCGACGCCCGCAGCACTGGACCGCTGATCCCTGCATTGATCGCCAGTTCCGCCGGCAGCACGCCCACGCCCTGGGTGCGCGCCATCAGAATTTCGTTTGTGCATACCAATGCTTCAAGCTCGTCCACGGCAGCCGGCAATGCTGCCACCACCGCGCGCGCTCCATCCAGCCAAGCCGGAGATGCATCCACACGGCATCCGCCGAAGCGCATGTAGTTGCACATCATGCGCGAGCCGGTGAGCGATTCAAACAAGTCCAGAATCTTTTCCCGTTCCCTGAAGCCATACATCAGCGGAGTGCCGCTCGCGCCCATATCCTGCAGCAAAAAACCAACCGACAAAATATGGTTCTGCACGCGTGTCAGTTCGCCCAGAATCACCCGCAGATACTCGGCACGCTCCGGCACTTCCTGCCCTGCCAGCTTCTCCACTGCCAGCGCATACGCCCAGTTGTTCGTCAAGGAGCAGATGTAGTCTAGGCGGTCGGTATACGGCATCGACGCCAGATAGCTGTGCTCTTCGCCCAGCTTTTCGTGATTTCGGTGCAGATAGCCGAACACCGGCTTCAACTTCACAATTTTTTCGCCGTCCAGCGCCAGGTCCATGCGAAACACGCCGTGCGTCGAAGGGTGATGCGGTCCCATCGACACTTCAAGCAGGTCGCCGTCCACATCCATCACCGGCGCGCCGTCCCGGCCCACCAGCCTTGTCTCGGAAGCGCTCATTCACCGCCCCCTTTCTGCGCGGCCAGTGCAGCCTGATGTTCCTGTGCCCTCTTCAGCACCTCATCATGCGCCGTGGGCTCGTAATCAAAATCATCCGGCTCAACGTAATCACGCCGCATCGGGTGGTCCTTGAAGCCTTCCCACATCAGGATTCGCCGCAGGTCCGGGTGCCCCTTGAACGCCACTCCATACAGGTCAAAAACCTCGCGCTCCTGAAACTCCGCCGAGCGCCACACCGGCGTCATGGATGGCAACTCCACCATGTCCGTACGGTTCCCCGTGCGCATGCGGAACACCACGGGGCCATGCTTCTTTGCCACTGAATACAGGTGGTAGACAACTTCCAGGTAGCCGGGCTCCACGCGCTTCTGCGTCTCCTCCGCGGTTTCCTCCACCTGCTGTTCCTGGCCGTCCACGGTCTTGGCCACCGTGCGGGTCACCTTCACCTTTTCCGCAATCTCCTTGTCCAGCCAGTCCACTCCGGTCACGTTCGACAGGAAATCCAGCGCCAGCTCCGTGTCATCGCGCAGGAACGTCGCCACCGCCACCGCCGTGTCCGGCTTCAGCAGCAGCGAGTGCTGCGCCGCCGGTCCCGGATTGGGCACAACCTCCACCCCGGCTCCCGGAACAGCCGCCTCGATTGCCGCCTTGATCTCTTCCACCGTCTTCATCAGCGAATCACCACCGGTACGGTCCACACGTTCTTGTTTGCAGGCGGCTCCAGGTCATGCTCCCCCTGCTCCGGCACCGGAAACATCCCCGGCGCTTCAGCATCCAGATGTCTGGGTCGCTCCTCGCCCGTCAGGTGCTGGGCGTCGATCTTCTTTTGCAGCGTCATAAAGGCTTCCAGCAGCGCCTCAGGCCGTGGCGGGCAACCCGGTATGTGCACATCCACAGGAATATAGCGGTCTATCCCCTTCAGCACGTTGTACCCCTGCTTGAAAGGCCCGCCAGAGATGGCGCATGCGCCCATTGCGATCACGTAACGCGGCTCGCCCATCTGGTTGTAGAGCCGCACCACCTGCGGCGCCATCTTCTTCGTCACCGTGCCGGAGATGATCATCAGATCCGCTTGCCGCGGCGAAGGCCGGAAGACCTCGGCCCCGAAGCGCGCCAGGTCATAGCGGGCCATCGTCGTCGCAATCATCTCGATCGCGCAGCACGCCAACCCAAAGTTCATCGGCCACACTGAGCTGCGCCGCCCCCAGTTGTACAGTTCCTGGAGGGTCGTGACGAAGACGCCCTGCTTGCCCAGCTCGATCTTCAGCCCTTCATCCACTGCCATTGCAAGACTCCTGTGTTCGTTTCCCTGGCTCTCAGCACCATCAGCGCTTATGCCCAGGTCAGCACGCCCTTGGCCCACGCCCAGGCCAATCCTTCCACCAGCAGCAGCACAAACACCAGCATGGACAGGCTGGCCGCCAGTCCCAGGCCGGTGAATGCCACCGCAAAGGGCAGAAGAAAAACAGCTTCCACATCAAAAATCAGAAAAATGATGGCGTAGAGGTAGTAGCCGGACCGGTACTGTACCCATGCGTCGCCCTTCGACTCAAGACCGCACTCGTAAACTGCATTCTTCAGCGCGTTCGGCTTGGAGGGCGAAAACACCTTTGCCCACACCCATGCAAGCGCCAGCGGAGCGAGACCAAAACCCAGGGCGCCCACAAATAGAACAGCCAATGAGAAATAAGGATTGGAGGCCATCTTTGGAATCAAGAACCTTCAGAAATCACCGTAACAGTTTCGGCCTTGGTTTGGCTAAGTGGATGTGACCTACAGCACACAATCCGAACCCATTTTCTCCCCATTTATCCCACGTTGTGAACCGTTCGCTGCAATCCTGCAGTTATGCCCTGTTCCCATTCCGGCAACAACCGCTTCCGCACCTCCACCTTTCGATGGAAGACACACCATCCCATGCCCCTGTTAGCGTTCTTATGTTCCTCAGGGCTCCCCTCAACAGCCCCCGGAACCGTAATCGCTTCCCTGGAGATCGCCGCCCCATGTTCAAGACTCTGCTGCGCCGCTGGTTGCTGTCCGTCTCTCTCGTTGCTTTGTCACTTCCAGTCGCCTGGGTGGTCCGCGCAGCCTCTGACCCCGCTGCCACCGCAAAGTCCACAACCCCTTCGACTACATACTCCACAAGCAACCTCCCGCCCGCCGATTACGCGACCCACATCCCCATTACGGGACCTACCACGCAGTTTCATGACTCCGTCGCCTCGCGCTACAACTACGCCTTCGGCAAGGACACCCCCTTCCTGCCCTCCAATGCCACCTCGCACAACGGTCAGTTTCTCTCCCCCAGAAGCTTCTATACCGCCCAATACTGTGGCCATTGCCACCAGGCCGCCTATCACCAGTGGCGGCAGTCCGTGCATTCCAACAGCTTTCGCGCCCCTTGGTATCTGAAAAACGTCAACATGCTCATTGACGAGAAAGGCGTGCAATATTCCCGCCATTGCGAGGGCTGCCACAACCCGGTGGCGCTACTCTCCGGCGATCTCTCCCAGGGCATGCCCAAAAAACGGCCCTTCGAGGACGAAGGCATCACCTGCTCCACGTGCCACTCTATCGTCTCCACAGATACGACCGGCACCGGCAGCTATGTCATGGGCATCCCTGCTGTGCTTGTTGACGAGAATGGTAACCCCGTCACGCGCCCCGTCTCGGATGCTGAAATCCTTGCCCACCTCGACCGCCACTCCAAGGCCGTGATGCGGCCGCTCTATAAGACACCCGAGTTCTGCGCCGCCTGCCACAAAGCTGCAATCCCCCGCTCGCTCGACGAATACAAGTGGCTCCGCGCCTTCACCGTCTATGACGAATGGCAGGGCGCCAGCTTCAGCAAGCAGAATCCCCTGCCCTTCTATCGCAAGGACGTCGTCTCCAACTGCCAGACCTGCCACATGCGCTCAGAAGCCGTTCCATCAGACCTCTCCGAACCCAGCGCAAAGGACGGCAAAATCTTCAGCCATCGCTGGCTCGGCGGAAACACGCTCCTGCCCGCCTACTACCACTACGACGAGCAGACCAAGGCTCTCGTCGATTTCCTCAAAAATGGCTTCGACGGCAAGGGCGTTTTCAACGTCGATATCTTCGGGCTTGAAAAGGAAAGCGCCGCAGCCACTTCCAAGGATGAAGTCCTCGTCGCTCCGCTCGGTCTCACCAGTTTCTCTCTCGCACCCGGTGAAACCCTCGTCGCAGACGTCGTCATTCAGAACAAGGGCATCGGCCACTCCTTCGTGCCAGAGCAGCGCGACTTCTATGAAGCCTGGGTGGACTTCACCGTCAAGGACGCAACCGGAAAGGTGCTCACCGAGAGCGGCTTCATCCAGCCCGACGGCAACCTCGACCCCTCGGCCCACTCCTTCACCAATCGCCTCATCAACAACAAGGGTGGATTGAACGACATTCACCAGATCTGGCACAACCGTGTGCTGGCCTACAACAACACCATTCAGTCCGGCCGCTCGCAGCTTGTCCGTTACCGGTTCCGTCTCCCCAAGGCCATCAGCGGATCCATCTCCTTAACCGCCACCGTCAAGTACCGCCGCTTCAACCAGCACTTCCTTGACTTCGCGATGGATGCCAAACATTACCAGGAGCCAGTTGTCGATATGGCTTCAGAAACCAAGACCTTCAAGATTGGCGCCAATGCGCCGGTGCCCCCGGATCCCAGCGAAAATCCCGAATGGATGCGCTGGAACAACTACGGCATCACCCTGCTCGATGCCTTGCAATACCCCGCCGCAGTGCATGCCTTTGAGCGCGTCGCCGCGCTGCGCCCCGATTACGCCGACGCTTATACCAACATGGCTATTGTCGAAATCCAATGGGAGCGGTTCAACGACGCCAAGCCCAACATTGCAAAGGCTCTCGCGCTTCTGCCCGGTGACCCCCGTGCGCTCTATTACCGCGCCATCGTAGAACGCAACGCCGGCCAGGTCCGCGAAGCTGTTGCCGACTTCCAGGCTATGCTGGCCAAATATCCTCGCTCCAAGGATGGCCTCCGCGAGCTCGGCTTCAGCTACTTCCAGGAGCATGACTACGCAAGCGCTCGCACTGCCTATGAGGCATTGCAGGCCATCGATCCAGATGACCTCGCCGCTCACTACTCTCTCGCCATTATCTATCGCCGCCTCGGAGAGAAGCAGAAGGCATCCATTGAATCCGCAAAATTCGCCGACCAGAAGGATGACCCCACAGCCGGCGAATACGCCCTCATGTTCCTCCGCAAACATTCTGAGGTGGCGGCAGAGAGCGTCACGTGGCACACCCACGACCTCACCGGCGACCCCGTCAAGCGCTCAAACAAAATCGAGTATCGCTACATCCCGGGCGCCGGCCGTTAACCCGGCGCTCCTGCCCCAATCGCGGTTCTCTTCAATCCAGGAGAGATTTGCGGCCCGCCCATCGAAGTTGCTCTTCGCAATCAACGATGCGGGTCGCAACTCACCTCGGCACGAAATATTCTCCCCGCAATTTGCCGAAAATTATCTCCCCTCGTCGCACAATTGGAATTAAGTCAGAACAGCGCAAGTCGTCCATGCCGCGTCTGACAACCGATCGCTGACAACCAACCACGGGCGGTGGCCGGGAGCAGGGAGGATGAACATGGTACCCCCTCCCCCCTACCCCCCCCTTTTTTATTTGCAGTTTTCCACAGGAGGCTTGCCGAAAATTTTGCAGTTCCATGATCCGCACACCTATGGCTCAGCCACTTCGGAAGCCGCTCGCCCCGGTCCCACAATTCCGTACTTCACATCCAGAAACTCCTGCAGCGCAACCGGCAGAGCTGCGGCCAGTTCCTGCCACGTAAGCACTTTCAGTCGCACACGCAGCTCCGCGTGCCGAACTGCTGCCATTACACGGAACCATGCCTCACGCAAATCCAGTCGCCGTTCATCAAGCAGCACGCAAAAGCTGCACTGCTGCGCATGCGCCGCCAGCACGTTGCGAATCAGCTGATACTGCGCATACCCCTGAACCACCGGCTCACCCTGGCGCGCCCGCTCCGCAATCTCCGCCTGGAACGCCCGCGCTGTCTCGTCGTCACCGCTGCCTTCCCACTCCTGCGTGAACTCCTCTGCAAATTCCGTCGCGGAGCGTTTACGCGTCATCCGCAGTTCCACGCGTTGCAGCCTCTCGCAATCAAACACCGTGCCGAAGTCCCGATACGCCTCAACAGCATCTGCCGCCCGCGTCTGAAAGTCTGCTTCGGTCAGCTTCGCCTCAACCAGCAGCCCTCCCCAGCGCATATCCACTTCTGTGCGGTCAAAGCGCTCGCTGGCCAGTGGCACGCGCGCCTTCCAGCCAAACTCTGGCAACTCATCGCCTTCCACTCCCAGCATGCGTCGCACCGCCTCCGACTCCGCCACACCCGGAGTGCAGAATACATTCATCAGCAGCGCATCGGAGCTCATCGAGGAATCCAGCTCCCGCCACTTTCTCGCGGCTTTCGGCAGTGAACGGCTTTGCGCATGCACTTTATCAAAGCGCCGCATCCACTCCGGCCTGGCTGCGATGGCTGCATACGCCGCGTCAAAAAAGTTCCCGTGACGTGTCCCTTCCGGCTCATAGACCACAACCGGAAAACTCCCGTAGCTCTCCGCGTGCGGATGCCCTCGCGCGTAGCGCCGGTTGCGCAAGCCAAGCTCCAGCCTAAGCTGGCTGGCATAGAAGGTTGCTTCGCGTCCCATTTCCTGTAAGCCTACGCTCCCGCTCAGGCTCCAAGCATGTTTGCTGCTTCCGTTGCAATCCATCGCAAGGTGGAGTTTTTCTTCAATTCGGAATGCGAAAATATCTTCCGTGATGGTCCAAAACTACCGCATCTTCCCCTGCATTGCGGCACTCCTGGTGGTCTGCCTGATGCCCGCCCCTGCGCACGCCCTCTTCGGCGGCTCCAAAAAGAAAAAGGAAGAGAAGGCCGGCGCCCTCCTTTTTCGCGACAAGGGCTGTGCGCATTGCCACGGCGTTGCCGGCGTCGGTGGCAAAAAAGGGCCCACGCTTACCAGCATCCGCAAGGACAAAACCTGGACTCCCTCCCACATGAGTGACCAGATTCTCAACGGCGGCAAGAAGATGCCCCCGTTCTCTGATTCCGTTACGGATGACGAACTCGCGCAACTCATTGCCTACCTTCGCGCCAAGCACAAGCCAGCGCCGCCTCCCGGCACGGAGCCGCAAACCACAGCAGCCCAGCGATGAACGCCCACCATCGCGGTCACACCGTTACCGGCACATCCGCCACGCCCTCCACGCCAAAGATGCGCCGATAACGCTCCACCTCATCCGGCGGGCCCATCGCCTTGCGGTAGTTGTCTGAGAGCTTCACAGCAGGTCGCCCGTCCACCTCGCTCATCTTGCACACCAGGCTCACAGGGTTAAAGCTGTCATCCCCACGCGGATTGCAGTTGCGGAAGTCATTCGTCAGGTAGGTGCCCCATCCTGCGCTGAAGCGGATCCGCCGTTCGGGAACCCACTTGCGCTCATCCAGAAAATCACTCGCCCGCCGAAAGTCGCCGGGCTTGTATCCTTCACGAATTTTTCCCGCAAAGTACGCGTGCAGTCCCAGGATGATGTCCACATCCAGCGCATCCGAGGCAATCAGCCGCTTCTGGCGCGGATCGCGGCCGCGCTCCCTCAGCCATGCAATGTATTCGTCACCGGCTACGTAGGGGTCCTTGCTGTCAACGCGCTGCCCTGTCCAGTTCGCCACCCATTCCGGAGCATTACGAAGGAACTGCGTGGTTCCATACGTGTCCGGCAGCATGATGAGCATTTCGCTCTGATACGTCTGCTGCCACAGGTCCAGCAACCGGTACTGCGCCGATCGCACCTCATCGTCCGTGTTCGCCAGCGCGGCCAGAGCCATCGGCAACTCGTGCGCGTTCGTCCCAATGGCCTCAAGGTCATGCTTATATGCGAGATAGGTATTCGAGCTACCCGTAAAGCTCGGCCCCAGCACGTCGCTCATGGCTTTCACCACGTATTCCTGCCACAGGAAACTGTGTCTGCGCCGCGTGCCGAAGTCGCTCACGCTCAACCCAGGCACGCCTCGCATGCGTTCCATCTTCTCCCACAGGCGCGTCTTGGCCCGCGCATACAGGATGTCCAGTTCAAACTCCGTCAGTCGCTTCAGGCTGGCGCGCGTCTTCAACTCATCAATGGCCGAAAGCGCATAAATCTCCCACATCGTCGTCTCGGTCCACAGCCCATCAAAACGAAGCACAAACTGCCCATCTTCCACAGACAGTTCAAAATCCGACAGCCGGAAGTCTCGCTCCATCCACTCAAGAAACGCCGGCTCAAAAATACCCCGCCTCCCGTAGAACGTGTTCCCCGCCAGCCAGATGAGTTCTGACTTGTGGATGCGCAACCTGCGTGTCGCCTCCAGTTGTTCGCGCAGTTCGTCCACGCGCACAATCTCCGCCAGCCGCACTGCCGAAGTGCGGTTGACAAGTGAAAACGTCGCACGCGTCTTGGGAAAGTGCTTCCAAATAAACTGCAGCATCAACAGCTTGTAAAAGTCGGTATCCAGCAGGGAACGTGTAATCGGGTCCAGTTCCCAATTGTGGTCATGAGCGCGCCTGGCCAGATTGATGATCACGATGTACTCGATTCTACGGAATGCAAACTAGAGTCCTCCGCGGCGTCACGCATGTCCCCCTTGGCACCCGTCTTCAACAGATGCGCCCCGCAGGAGCGCCGCACCACCAGCCTGGTAGGCACCAGCACGTCGCGCACGGGCAACTCAGGATGCTCCAACCGCTCCAGCATGGTAGCCATGGCCACCATCCCAATGCCCGCACAGTCCTGGTGGATTGTCGTCAGTGGCACCGGCAGCAGGCTGGCGTACTTCACATCATCCATCCCCACAATCCGCACGTCTTCCGGTATCCGCAATCCCATGCCCGGCAACACCTGCATGAGCCGCGCAGCGGTCAAATCATTTGCGCACACAATACCCTCAGGTCGCACGGCGTCCACCATGGAACGTACAAAGGATTCGTCCTGTGGACTTCCCCGCCACACAGCCTTCCAGTCAGGCAGTACCGCATGCTCACGGAGCGCCTCGAAGAAGCCCGTAATGCGCGCCTCCACCGTGTTGGCTGAATTCTCTTCACCCCAAAAGACAAGTCGCCGCGCGCCATGCCCCAACAGGTGGTCCGCGGCCATATAGCCTGCCCGGCGATTATCGATACCCACAAGGTCGTGCCCCGAGCGCTCCGGAAACTGCATATAGCAGCGGTCCAGCAGAACGATGGGAATCTGCGCCCGCTGCAGCATCCGCGCGATGCGGCGATTCACGGCGTCCTTGTCATCCACCAATTCCAGCGGCGCAAAGAATACGCCCGCCACCTTCTGCGCTATGAAGGATTGCACCATTTGCTCCGCTTCCCTGGCAGCTTCACCCATGGACGAAGAGGCGTTGCACCACAGCAGAGCATCCGGTCGCGCAAACGGCGAACGCATCATGCCGTGGCAGATGGGTTCAAATATCTCCGTCAATCCCAGCTCCGGAATCAATAGGCCAAAGGTGCGACCGGCCGTCCGCTGCTGCCCCTGCACATGAGTTCCCGCACCGGGCCGCCGCGTCACAAGCCCCATCCGCTGCAGGTCGAGCACTGCCTTGGCGACCGTGATGCGCGACGCGCCAAAGAGACGTCCCAGTTCCGCTTCGCTCGGCAGGCGATCGCCGGGCCTGAGCTGGCCGGTCTGAATGCTGGCCAGCAAATGGTCGAAGACTCTCTGGTGCTTGGCAATAGGCTGGCCCGGGTCCGCCGCGGGGGGAGGTGCCAAACGACTCGAAGACTTGCGTGGGCCTGCCATCCAGAACGTCTCCAACTGCCTTCGGTCCGGACAAAGCTCTCTCCCGAAATCGCAAAGGCGCTTGAATGAGACTACCGGGATAGCTGAATCATTGTCTATACATTCACTGCGCGCTCACGCGAAGATCACCCCACTTACGACACGTAACTGCTACCCATCTGCCCTAATGATGCGCATGCTCGTGCATGGGCATGGCAACCTTCGTCTTTCCAATTTCAAACGTCTTCACGGCAACCGGCTCCAGGGCATTCCGGTCCTCGCGCACGTGATACGTACGGTCCACGGCAACATTGTGAAATACCTGCCGCGTGCCTGACACCGGCCACCAGATTTCAACGGATTGCACAACATTTGCCTTGCCTAATCCGATGTGTTGCTCCATCGGGTTACCACCAAAGCTCGACACAGAGCCAACGGCACGGTATACCGAACGCTCGCGGCCGCCATCTTGTATCGTCACCTTGATGCGAGCGCCGTAAGCTGCCCGGTTTGTCTTCACCCCTTGCAGCGCCAGCGTAATCCAGTGGTTCCCATGCCCAGGGTTGCGGTAGAGCGCCGCATGGAATCCATCTCCCGGATAGGCGCCGCCAAGCTCTTCAAACACATCCTCGTTCCCATTGCCTTCCAGGTCAGCAAATGCAATCGCGTGTCCCTTCTGCAGATTGCCGAACCCGCCCGCAGTTGTCACATCCTGGAAATACCGTCCCTCATCATTGCGAAACATCCGGTTAGGCAAGAGCGCCTCGAACGACGGATCGCCAAGTCCGAGGTAGACGTCCAGCCAGCCATCGTCATCCAGATCCCCAAATCCCGCACCCATCACCGTAATTGCCCGGTCCAGCCCTGCAGCATGTGGTTCATCGGTGAACGTCCCATCGTGATTGTTCCGGTACAGATGCGACACTGAAGCGTGGTGCGGCTTGCCCAGTTCAAAGGAGCCAACATCCTCCATCGACGTGGTCGAGTACCCGCCCGCAAAAATGTCCAGCCAGCCGTCGTTGTCATAGTCGAAGAACCATGTGGGAAACGTGTAGCGCTTTCCGCCCAGCCCCGCCTGCTTTGTCACATCGGTAAATTTCCACTCGCCATTTCTGGAATGCTGTGGGTCGCGTGGGCCGTCATTGCGGAACAGATAACTTGGTCCAAACATCGTGGATACATACAGGTCCGGCCAGCCATCGTTGTTGTAATCACCCCATGCCACGCCTTTCACAAATCCTAGATTCGATCCCAGACTCGATTCCATCTCCGTGCCGGATCCGCTCGGCGCCTTCACCTCCGTGAAAGTTCCGTCGTGATTGTTATGAAACAGTTGTGAGGGATGCTCATCACCCGGCCTCGACTCGTGCCCGACGAACAAATCCAACCAGCCGTCGCCGTCATAGTCGGCCCATGCCGCTGTCTGTCCCGGCCCGGTAAAAAGCAGGCCGGCCTCCTCGGTCACATCGTCAAACGTACCGTCACCGTTATTCCTCAAGAGCGACATGGGATACTCGCCATACTTGCCCCACCAGCCGCCCCGCAACACCAGAACATCTGGATGACCGTCGTTGTTGTAATCGGTCAAAACCATGTTCAGACCGCCGACTTCATCCGCAAGCCCTGCCTCCCGGGTGCGATCCGTAAAGGTTCCATCGCCATTGTTGTGCAAAAAGTGCATGGGATCGAGCGGGCCCGATGAAGACAGCATGATGTCCAGAAGCCCATCACCATCAAAGTCCTCAATCAGCACACCGCCTGACCGCTCAAACACATCCGCTCCGGCAAGCATAGCCACATCTGGGAAGAAGCCGATGTCATACTCGGACTCAAACAGCCGTGGCGGCGCGAGCCACTTCTTCGGCACATCCTGCGGATAACGCCCTAGCTGCATGTATGCGAGGTTCAGGAGCCAGCGGCACAGGTTGCTCGCCGGATTCAATTCCAGCGCAATCGCATACTCGCGCACGGCGCCCTCGGCCCCTCGCGTTTTTGTGTGGATTCCTCCACCACGCAGGGGAAAATTACAGGAGAGCGCGTTGTGCATTCCCACGCAATTCTCCTGTTCGCCCAGCCGCAGATAGCTTAGTGCCAGCAGTTGGTGAATCTCTGCCTGCATCTGCTTCGGAATCTCGCTCAGGTGTGGCTGGATGTGCTTGACCAACGTCTCCATTGCTTCCACGGCACGTTCGCTACGGCCCGCGCGCAGCTCCTCGTTGGCCAGTTCCATGCGTACCGTCATCTCATCGTTGAGAGACAGGTTTCTTGTCAAGAGCAATTCCAGATATGAAGTCCTCTGGAAGGGCTTGTTGGGATCGGATCTCCAGTCATAGTCGGCAAATATGGCGCGCAGGCGCTGCCCCATCCGCCGCGCCCCTTCGCCGTGCGGCAGCGGGGCGGTGTGCTGCGGACTGCTTGCGGCCGGCTTTCCTGCTGGCGCATCCTGCCCCAGAGCGTGACCGCACCACAAAGTGAGCCCGGCCGCCCAAAGACACAACACACAGCCTCGATACCGAAGAAGCACTGCTCCTCATCCCTCAATGGCGGCAGCAATTTCAAAGCGAACAGATGAGTTCAACTCGGGCATCGCCCCCGATTGCGAGGCAACCCATGAGCCCCAGCGGTTCCCTGCCTCGTTGAGCGTTGCCAGCCCTGCTCCGCGCAGCAGGTAATGCGTCATCGCCGCCGTGAAGGCATCCCCCGCGCCAATCGTATCCGCGACCTTTGCCGGGACACCGGGATGCTCATGCCACGCATCGCGCGTCACCAGCAGGCTGCCATGTCCGCCTCGCGTAATCGCCACCAGTTGCAGTGTGGGGAACTCCGCCAGCAGCCGCACCGCGCTCGTCCGCAGCGCCTCGGGCAGAAACTCTTCCTCGGCGGGCAGTCCAAGCAGCGTCATCACCTGCGGAACCTCAGCGTCATTCATTTTCATCACTGTCGCCAATTCAAGGGACTCCTGCACCACTTCGCCGGAGTAAAAAGGCGTGCGCAGATTCACATCAAAAACACGCACGCACGACGAAGACGTCTGTGCCGCCAGCGTCTGTATCGTTTGCCGCGACTCCGGGCTCCGTTGGGCCAGCGAACCGAAACAGATGGCATCCGCCCGCTGCGCCATCTGTACCCATTCATCGGAAAGCTCCATGAAATCCCATGCCGCCGGCTGATGAATTTCGTACTCCGGCTGACCGTCTTTCAGCACCACGGTAACTCGCCCGGTCTCGTGAACCGGATCGACCTGCAGGTGTGTACTATCGGTTGGCAGCGGGTCGAGCAGGTCAACGGCCTTCCGTCCCAGGTCGTCCCGCCCTATGCGGCTCAGGATGACCGCATGATTCCCCAGTCGGCCCGCCATCACCGTAAAGTTGGCCGGCGCGCCACCCAGGCGTGGTCCCTCCGGCAACAGATCCCACAACAATTCACCAATGCCCAGAATCAAATGCCGCTCTCTCAACGTAGTGCTCCCAAGGTGAAGCGGATCAAGATCATGTGCTCGATTCGCCATGCAAAAAACTGCAATCCGCCGGCGCGGTACCCGTCCGGCATCTGACCAGCTTTCCCCTTCCGGCGGGGAGCCGTCAATTCAGAAATAAAAAAAATTATCAGCCCCCCACATGAGGACCATCTGGCCCGTTCCCTACCCAGCGCCAGATGGAGCAGTCCTCATAGGGTGCTGAAGCATATTCACCGTCCGGTTGATTCGCAAGAATGGCCCGGTCCGCAGCTGCATCCGCACGCGAGCGCCTGACCTTGCCGAGAAACAAGCGAGCGAATCCGCGCCGGCCTTCGAGCACACCTTCCTGCTCATTATTGATGTAGAGAAGGTCCAGTTCTCCCGGCCGACTCGCAAAGTCCCGCGCCACATGAACCAGCAGCCGACGCATGACAGTCGCGCCAAACGGATTGAACAGGAACAGTACGCAGGGCCCTAGCGGGTACTTCCACTCCGTTGCATCAGCGCACAGCACGCGCGCCTGGGATCTTTGCCTGCCTTGTCTACGCCACGCAGACAGATTGCGTCGCGCAATGCGCACGAGTGTTGGGTTCAGTTCCACCCCCAGCACTTCCCTGAACCGCATCTCGGACGCCAGCAACAGTGCCCGTCCCATCCCCGCGCCTACATCCACAAATGTGAAGTTCTGCGCCGCATCCACAGGCCGCAGGCGTTGCCAGCGTTCCACGAGCGCATGAAACACCGAGGGCGCCACCCCGTAGTACGCCGTCGCATATCGATCATGCCTGTGGCCGCTCTTCAAATTTCGGCCTGCTACCAGACCGCTCGTTCGCACACCGTTTTCCGCGTCGAAGGGGTGGAGCATGTAGCCATCGCTCTTCCTCAGCCCTGGCAATCGCTTCCTACCTGCCTTTGCCTTTGCCTTTGCCTTTGCCTGTGCCTGTGCCTGTGCCTTTGCCTGTGCCTTCTGCATTGCACCATCTGGATTACTGCCCGTTTTCCTCACGGTCGAAACATAGCATAGAGCCACGATTTAGCCGTAGCAGGCATTTTTACTTGCGCGTCGCAGCCTTCTTCAATGAGTTCGCACGCCGCAGTACGTTGCGGTGGCATCGAACGCCTGACAAGTCCACGGAACACGTTGCCCAGAACCTTGGCGGTACTTTTGGAGCAATAAAAAGGCGGGGATGGAAAATCCATCCCCGCCGCGGAAGGTAACTATCAACAGGAAGCGATCTCAACCACTCTATGGCCCTGCCTCATATGCTTCAACGACCTCGGAAAAGTCCGCCGGCAAATGACCGTGCAAACTCTCTGCTTTCTCCTGAACTGAAGCCCTGACGTAGCGCATTATTGATCCTCCGCTGGAACGGGTCCGTTGAGTTGTCTGATGCCTGAGGAGCCGGGTAGGAGATCGGTTCCTCGATGCGCTGCATAACCGCCACTGGCACTGCCGGGCTTACCGCTTCTGCGGTATGGGTGGGGGAGGGATCCATAACCGGCGGTACTGGCTCAGGGGTAGGCTCGTTCTGGCTGTTGTTCGGCTCAGGGCTTTGGCTGCTTGGCGCATGGAGGGAAACGAGCGGCTTCAGTACATCCAGAGCCTTCTCGATACGTTCTTTGCGCAGGCGCAGTTGCTCAAACTTATTGAGGATCTCGCCAAGTTCAGCGATGGCCTCGTCGTATGCGACTCGATATACGTCTTGTCTCATATTTCGCTCCAGGCCGCTAGACTAGCATGAAAGTTGCAGACACATTACACAAAGTAATTAGGTTATTTATTACTTTGGTCCCATATAAGGCCCTTTACTTCGCAGTACCTTGGTTCGCCAGTTCTCTCGTCTGACATTGGTCAATCATCTGACAATCGGCAGAACCCGCCGCTTCGAGCACACAGCCCCGCTTCCCCTGCAGGGCGTGGCGAGCATCTCCAACTAACTTGTTATTTTTCTGGTACATATACCTACGGATAACTCAGAACCATGCCTCAACTGTCCGGTTGGTTCGCCCGAATCTCTGCTTGGGGCGGTGGAGCATCCTCCACACGAATACGGCTAATTCTTCGCCCTTCCATCTCGACAACCGTCAGCTTTCGGCCCCTGAACTCCACACATTCTCCCGGTTTTGGGATGTGACCCAGGCGCATCATCACAAATCCCGCCAGGGTTTCAATGCCGCCTTCGCGTGGCAGATTCCACTGCATCTGGGTTTCCAGATCACGCAGATTCACACTTCCATCCATCAGCAGCGCTCCAGAGGCGGTGGTCAGCACCGGACGGGCGGGATCATCAAACTCATCCTCCAAGTCGCCGGTCAGTTGTTCAAGTGCGTCTTCTGCGGTCACAAGCCCAACCGTTGAGCCGTACTCATCCACCACAATGGCCATATGGCGTCGGAGTTGCTGGAAGTCACGAATCAGGTCGAGGACTGTCTTTGTCTCCGGTACCACCAGGATGTTGCGCATGATCTGGCTCAGCTTCAACTCCACAAACGGGACAATGCCTGCCCGCTGGGATGCAGTGCCGGCTGGCGTGCGCGGCCGAAAAAACATCAGCCGGGCTAAATCTCTTGCATAGACCACGCCAATAATGTGCTCCGGGCCTCGGCTCTCGTCATACACGGGAATACGCGAGAATTTCCGCTCGATGACCTGAGCACTGGCCTGCTCAATCGGCATATCCGAAGGGAGAGAGAAGATCTGCTGACGCGGCGTCATAATCTCCCTGACCGGCACATCATCCAGCTCCAAAGCACGGTGTACCACTGTTTCCTGATACTTGGGTAGAACCCCCATCCGCCGCGCCGCCGTGGCTATCAACTTCAACTCCTCCGGTGAATGCACAGCAGATCGCTCTGTCATGGGCACATCAAAGCCGCGCAGGAGAAGCGCCGCAGAGTTGCGCAGGAGACGCACCGCCGGACGCGTGACCGCCATAAACAGCAGCATGGGAGGAGCTACGGCAACGGCAAGCGCCTCAGGTCGTCGCAGCGCAAGTGACTTGGGGACCAGCTCGCCTACCACAACCTCCATATATGTGATGAAGGCAAAGCCAAGAACAACCGCGCCCAGGTGTGCATAAAACTTTGCATGCGGCACGCCCTCAAGCCATTGCAGAAACAGGCCGGCCGCCAAAGGCTCTCCAATCCAGCCCAGGGCCAGCGAGCAAAGCGTCACTCCAAGTTGCACGGCGGGCAGAAAGTCATCCAACTGCTGCAGCAGCCGCTGTGCCGCCCATGCTCCCGGCACACTCGCTGCCGCCATCTGCTCAATCCGCGTGTCGCGCACGCTCACTAGCGCAAACTCTGCAGCCACAAAAAATGCGTTGGCCAGAACCAGCAGGCCGACAGCAACAAACTGCAGCAGTGACAAACCGTGCATCTTGCCTGTGAGCATAGCATTGTGCGCTGTTCTGTGATGTGCCCCACACATCTCATATTGCCAAATAACCAAGTTGAAATTCGCAGAATAATTTCCCGGAACCAATACAAAGCCGGATGCGTATGGAGAGACAGCAGCGAGAGGATCCATGGCAATGTGGGTGCTCGCTGCTTGAGAAGTGCTCGGCAGCGCCGTCGCGTAATACAGGCCTCATTTTGGTGGCCATGCGCGCCGGCATGGTTCACCCATTTTCACCCGTTCGGGAGCTTCGGCTCTCCGCACGTCCCGGGAGGCTCAAAGTGGCTGCGTCGCGCAAAAACAAACGCTTCTGGATTTGGCTCGGCATTGGTGCCGTGGTGATTGTGGGAGCGCTTGGGATTATGGCGGCCCGCATGGTTAAGGGTTCGCAGATAGATCCCAACCGCCTTGCTAAAGTGCAACGCGGCGACGTAACCCGCTCCGTGGTCGCCACGGGCAAAATCCAGCCTATTACCAAAGTAGAGGTCAAGTCCAAGGCCTCGGGAATTGTCGAGAAGCTCTTCGTTGACATCAATGACCGCGTGCGCAAAGGGCAACCGCTGGCGCAGCTTGATCAGCAGGAGATTCTGGCGCAGGTGGAAGCTCAACGGGCGCAGCTGGCCGCCGCGGAAGCCAACGTGACGACGTTCCAGGCCAACATTGAGCAGGATAAGGTGAACGCTGCCGCGCCTGATCTGCCCATGTACAAGACCACGCTCGACCGCAACTTGCAGATGGCCAAGCAGGGTATTGTCAGCCAGCAGGCACTCGACGACGCGAACCGCGCTTATCTGGCAGCGCTCAACAAGCGGGATGCAGCCCGAGCGCAAATCGGCGTGGATACCGCCAAACTCAGGCAGGCTCGCGCCGAGGTCCAGCAGAACCAGGCCAGCCTTAAACAGCTTGAAGAGCAGCTCAGCTACACCACAATCATTGCGCCTATGGATGGAGTAGTCCTGTCTCGCGATGTCGAAATTGGCGACGCTGTCAGCTCCATCCTTGTGCTGGGATCAACTGCAACGCTGGTCATGACGGAGGGCGACACTACCCAGGTCTACGTCAAGGGCAAGGTGGACGAAGCGGACATTGCACACGTTTACCTTGGCCAGCCCGCTCGCATTAAGGTGGAAAGCTTCCGCAACCGCGTCTTCAACGGCAAGGTCACCAAGATTGCACCACTCGGCGTGGAAAAGGACAATGTGACCACCTTTGAGGTCCGCGTCTCCATTGACAATCCCGGCGGAGAACTGAAGGCTAACATGACGGCCAACGCAGAGATCTTGCTGGATGAACACAAGGGCGTACTCACCGTGCCGGAAAATGCCGTCAGTTACGACAATCAGAAGAATGCATTTATCAATGTGCCGGACAAGAATCAGAAAGACGGCATGCGCAAAGTGCCCGTAAAAGTAGGACTGTCCAATGGCTCCGTCACTGAAATCATGAGCGGCCTCAAGGAAGGCGACCAGGTCGTTCTGCAGCAGTAAAGAAACCGGCTTGAACCAACCGGTCCGCATCAGGCGAGGAGAATATGAAACACATCTGGATGGTAGCGGCTGCACTGGCAATTGCCGTGCTTCCCGCGCTGGCAGCAGAAGCTACATTTGAACGCACCCTCACCGTCAATGGCCGCGTGGAGCTGACTGTGACCACTGGATCAGGCAGCATTCACATCACACACGGAGCCGACAATCAGGTGCACATCTTTGGTCGCGTCCGCTCCGGTTGGTGCGGCAATGAGGCGCGGGTACGCGAAGTAGCCACCAACCCACCCATTGAGCAAACCGGAAACATCATTCGCATCGGCGCGCACAACTACAGCCTGCAGAACATCAGCATTGCGTACGAGATTCAAGCGCCAGCTAACACATTCCTCGAAGCCAGTTCAGGTTCCGGGGAGATCTCCATTGACGGCGTGGGCGACAATGCGAAAATCTCAACCGGATCCGGCGGTATTCGCGCCACTGGCCTTCATGGCGGCTTCACCCTGAGCACAGGCTCAGGAGATATCTATGCGGAGCAGTCAGGCACCGGCGATGTGCGTGTAAGAACCGGATCAGGGGGCATTGAGCTGCGCAATATCAATGGTGGGCTGCAAGCCAGCACAGGCTCCGGCAGCATCAAGGTGGCCGGATCGCCCGTGAATTCGTGGCGCCTGCACACAGGCTCCGGTGATGTGGAGTTATGGCCCAGCGCTGCTGGGTTCGTGCTGGAAGCTTCAACAGGCTCGGGCAGCATTCACACCGATCGCGAGATGGCAACACAGGGCACCATCAGCCGGCACCACGTCAGCGGCAGAATCGGCAGCGGTGGTCCAACCGTGCATATTGATACCGGATCAGGCAGCATTCGCATTCACTGAAAGATCAGGCAGCAGAAACCTTTCTGCTCCTCAAGTTTGTTCCACAGGCGGGGTCTATTGGCTCCTCGGGAGGCCTCGCCTGCCTTTTTCCTTCAGCACGCCCCTGCCCAGTAACCTTCCATATCGGGTTTGCCGCGCAAAACCCTCATCAACTAGAGTGTTCCCGTTAAGCTGAAAGCTCCCGTGCACGCCTGAGAGCTGGAACAATTCCACATTCGCGGTGCTTCATGAAGCGACACATCAGCCCTCTTCCCTGCTTCGGCGTATTTTCGATTGCACTCTCCGCCTGCTTCTTTTCGCCTCATGCTGCACATGCACAAGCTGTTACCCTAGCTCCCCAATCCATGCCCGCCATCGGCACGGTCGACGAGCGCTACCAGTCCTACAACATCGAGATGATTGAGGTGACCGGTGGCCGCTTCTGGGCTCCCTACAAGTCGCAGTCCAATGCTCCGGCTGATACCACACAGCCAACGCCCGGAGGTATGCCTGCCTCCCTTTACCGCTATCGCCCGCCGGTTGATCTGTCCAACCAGCAACTGCGCAAGCTGGCCGCGGCACTGGGGCCTGCATATGTGCGCGTCAGCGGCACCTGGGCCAACTCCACTTATTTTCAGGACTCGGATGCTCCCGCACCCGCAAAGGCTCCCACCGGCTTCAACGGCGTGCTCACCCGCAAGGAGTGGCGCGGAGTGCTTGATTTCGCCAAGGCTACCAATGCTCAACTAGTCACGTCATTTGCCATCAGCACGGGAGTCCGAAACTCCGATGGCGTCTGGACGCCTGTCGAAGCCGAGAAGATTCTGCGCTTCACGCATAGCTCAGGCGGCCACATCGCGGCCGCTGAGATGTTTAATGAGCCAACCTTTGCCTCCATGGGCGGCGCGCCCAAAGGTTATGACGCAGCCGCCTACGGCCGCGACTTCAAGGCCTTCCATGACTACGTAAAAAAGGCATCCCCAACGATGAAAATCCTAGGGCCCGGTTCCGTGGGCGAAGCCGGCACACTCGGCAACATGGCCAACCTGCACATGATCCACTCCGAGGACATGCTGATGGCTGAGGGTCCTGGTGGTCTCGACGCCTTCTCCTATCATTTCTATGGAGCCGTTTCCCAGCGATGCGCTCCGGATGGCGCACCGGGAGGTATTTCTCCGCAGGATGCGCTCACTGACAACTGGCTATCCCGTACCCATCGCGATGAGGAATACTACTCAGCCTTGCGGGACAAGTACGCTCCAGGCAAGCCGCTCTGGCTGACCGAGACTGCGGAAGCAGCGTGCGGCGGTGATCCCTGGGCAGCGGATTTCATCGATACCTTTCGCTATCTCAACCAGCTTGGCATGCTTGCAAAGCTTGGCGTAAAAGTCGTGATGCACAACACCCTTGATGCCAGCGATTATGCACTACTGGACGAGACCACACTCACTCCGCGCCCGAATTATTGGGCTGCCCTGTTGTGGCGCCGCATGATGGGTACAACAGTGCTCGATGCGGGCAAGTCGCCTCGGCCGGATCTCTATCTCTACGCACATTGCCTGCGCGGTCACTCCGGCGGTGTTGCTGTGCTGGCCATCAATGCCAGCAGGACCGACACGCTTGAGCTCATGCTCCCCATGCTCTCAAGTCGTTATAGCCTCACCGCGCACGATCTCATGAGCACTTCCGTACTGCTCAACGGAGCCCCTTTGCAACTCAGCGCCTCTGGTGATCTGCCGAAGCTCCAGCCCGCACCGCAACACGCTGGCGCGGTGCATCTCGCCCCAGCCAGCATCACCTTCTTCGCAGTCCCTGCTGCCGGCAACGACGCTTGCCGCTGAGAGCCTGTATCCAAGGCCATACACTCAGCGCAGAAAGTAATATGGATCGGGATACTTCACCGAGTACTCCGCTGACGGCTTGCCGTGCAGATCACTCCACTGGTCGCCTACATTCAACACAACGTTGTACCCCTCGGCCACAATGACCGCACGCTCTGCGGATTTGAATGCCTGAGCCGTGGTTGTCGCCTGTGACGCTGTACGCAGCAGCAACTCCTGCCAGCCGTTGAAACCCTGAGCGCGAAGATTGCGCTCAGTCGCAGCGCGTTGCGTCTCGGCTCGACCTGAGATAAAGAAGACGCTCACACCCTGTTTTCGAGCCTCCTCGTAGAGGCGCAATGTGCCGGGAATTGCCGGTGCGGCAGCCGAGTCAATCCATGCATTGAAAGCACTGCGGTCATAGGCAAACCCGGCTTGCACCATCTCCTGATAGTTAGAAAGCGTCGTCTCGTCGATGTCCAGCACGAGCGCCAGTTTCTCGTTGGGCTTGCGATGCGCAGAGCGCTGTTGCAGGAATGCAATGGCCCGATTGGCCTGCAAATCCAGATCCTTCGCATAGCATCCACACTTACAGGTGCACGCATGGTACTGCTTCAGCTCATCTTTTAACGCGTCCAGGTTGAGGATGCGCTCTCCGGGCGCCACAGGCGCTGATTGCTGCGCCATCAACAAGCCCGGAAGCATGCACATCACCACCAGCACGGGCTGAAGCAACCTTCTGAACATCCTGCTCTTCTCCATATCAATATCCTGATTGCTCCTTTCTTTCTCCATCATTGCATCCACCGGCAGCTTTCTTACACAGCGTTCCTGCCATTAGACTGTAGGCATGACTCGTGTTCTGCGGCCCATTCCGATCGAATCCTTGAAACTACTGGTCTTTGACCTGGACGGCACTTTGATCGACTCCGCGCAGGACCTATGCAATAGCGTCAATGCGACGCTGACGCACTTCGGCCGTGCACCCTTGCCGGATGCACAGATTGCCAGCTACATCGGCAATGGTGCCTTGATGCTGGTGCGCAGAGCCCTCACCGCCGGTGGCGCCCTGCCTGCCGATACGCCTCTTCTCGACGAGGCCTACGCGTTCTTCCTCGATTACTATCGCGAGCACAATCTCGACTACACCTACGCATACGACGGCGTCCTGCAGGCTCTGGCCGCGCTGCGCACCCTGCACGACGAACCAGGAGCGCCCGAGCGGGCAATGGCCGTGCTCACCAATAAGCCAGTCCGGCCAGCGCGAGCCATCTGCGAGGCGCTCGGCCTTGCGCCGTACTTTCTCAATATCTATGGCGGCAACAGCTTCACGACCAAGAAGCCCGACCCTGAGGGCCTGAATGCCCTGATGCTGGAAGCCGAAGCCCGACCCGAAGAAACCGTCATGATCGGCGACAGTGAGGTTGACATCCAGACCGCACGCAATGCCGGTACATGGTCCATCGGCTGCACTTTCGGTCTGGCGCCCGGTAGCCTCGACGCAATTCCCCCGGATGTGATGGTGGATTCGCCCGCCGACTGGACCGAGGCGCTGAGCCCGGCAAAGGTGAACGGCCGGTAGTGGCTCAGCATGCAGGTCCGGATGCAGTCACCTAACCGGCGTAATGTCTGTTACCGGCAAATCCCAGTGCGAGAGGAGAATCTCAAAGCGTTGCTGCTCCTCCCTGCGATATGTCACCTGGTCCGGCCACAGATCCTTGATGAACTTCTCCTCGTCTGGATTCGCCGTTGTCGCAACCGTTGAATTTCTGTACCGAATCGTCACGCGATAATCCCATCGCCCATCCTCGGTCGTGTGATACGCGGGCGACTCGATCTTCACTGCAAGAATGCGTCCCGTTGTTTGAATCTTCTTCAGCAGTGGATAGTGATTCTTCAGAAAGAGATCGAGAAACTCCTGCTGATGTCCCCACTGCACCTTGTAGTAATACTCCACGGTATACGGCTGGTCGGCCCCTGCCTGCGGTGGCGCGCCCTGCGCGAAAAGCGTTGCCGCGGAACCCAGAGTGAGAGTCGCAACAAGAACGGCTAAAAGAGTCCTCAACATGGTATCTCCTCATTGGCTGAATGCGCTTGATTGTAACGCCGAACTGCTTTCTCAACAGCCGCGGGATTTCTCTGCACCTTCTCGGCGCAGATGTGAATCCAACGCAGCATAGGAGAAATTTCCCCAATGCCTCAAAAGATTGCGTTCATTACCGGTGGAAATCGCGGCCTCGGTTTGCAGACAGCGCTCGACCTCGCAGATGTCGGCGTGAAGGTTGTAATTGGTTCACGGGATCGTGCTCAAGGCGAACAGGCCCTCGCCAAACTGCGCGCAGCAGGTGCAGATGCGGAAATGCTGCAGTTTGACGTCACCCAACCCGCCAGTTGGCAAGCAGCCTACGACTACTTCAACTCCCATTACGGCAAGCTAGACATTCTCGTCAACAACGCGGGCATCGCCGCCGGCGCATTCCCAGTTTCCGGCCCAGACCACTCTGCAGCCGAGGTCTCGCTTGACTTGTTGCGCAAGGTTTTTGAAACCAACTTCTTCGCAGTGATCGGACTTACCCAGGTGCTACTCCCACTGATCAAGAAGAGCCCCGCAGGTCGCATCGTGAATCTCTCCAGCATTCTGGCTTCGCTCACAATGCATGCAGACCCAGGTTCGCCCATCTACGATGCCAAGTCTTTCGCCTACGATGCCTCCAAAACAGCGCTCAATGCCTTCACCATCCACCTGGCCCACGACCTGCGCAATACCAACATCAAGGTCAACTCCGCGCATCCTGGCTGGGTCAAGACAGACATGGGTGGCAAAGACGCACCCATGGAGTTGAGCGAAGGTGGGAAGACCAGTGCAGCGCTCGCTACCCTGCCCGACGATGGCCCCACAGGCGGTTTTTTCCACCTGGGCAAGCCGCTGCCCTGGTAGACTACGCACCGCCTCGCAGAGCCCTTGCACCGTATTCCCCCAGACCCCTCACCTGAGCAAGCAAAGCGCCCGCACTGCATCACCGCTGCGGACGCTTTGCACAGGCGCGCGTACCGCGATCTTTGCATCCAATCACTTGCTTACGCTCCAGTTCCCCACTGTGGGGGCGATACAATGCGAATGCATCGGATGGGCCAAGGAGATTTACATGCAAAGGCGCTGGGGCAAGGTTCTTGCAGTAGTTGCAGCACTCTTCGTGATTGCAGTTATCCTGATTCCCTTCTTCGTGAATGCGGATAGCTTTCGCCCCATGTTGCAGGATCAGCTCTCAAGCGCGCTTGGGCGCAGAATCACGCTCGGCCACCTGCGCCTTTCGCTTTTTTCCGGCAGCCTCGTCGCAGAGAACATCTCCATCGCTGACGACCCGGCCTTTAGCTCCGCACCCTTCCTCCAAGCCAAGACACTCCGCATCGGAATTGACGTCGCTCCGTTTCTCTTTCATCGCCAGATTCGAGTCAGGGATCTGGTCATCGACTCCCCAGCCATCCAGCTTATTCACGCACAGACCGGAGCCTGGAACTTCTCCAGCATTGGCGGCACTGCCCGGCGCACAACTCAGCACCCCACGGCGATTCCTGATCTGACCATTGGTCAATTCAAAATCAGCGAGGGTAGTGCCACGGTTTCTTCTCTCCCCGCAATGGGCAACCCCCTTTCCTACACCAAGGTCAATCTCGATATCCATCAGTTCGCTTTTAGCAAGTCCTTTCCCTTCGAACTCTCAGCCAGCATCCCTGGCTCAGGAACCATCCAGCTCAAGGGTGAGGCGGGGCCCGTCGCGCAAAAAGACGCCTCAGATACCCCCTTCCGCGCCACACTCACGCTCAGGCACTTTGATCCCGTTGCCGCTGGAGTTGTGGATCCAAGCAAAGGCATCCGCATGGTCACGGACATCGACGCGCAGCTTGCCTCAGACGGTGCAACGGCCACCAGCAGCGGAAAGATTCAGGCAGCAAATCTACAGCTTGCCCGCACCGGCTCACCTGCGCCGCATCCTGTGAACATTGACTACTCCATCACCCACAATCTCAGCGCTCGCTCCGGCCGTGTGCCTGACATTGCCATTCACACGGGGTCCGTTGCCGCGCACGTCACTGGCAGCTATCAGCTCACACCGCAAGCCGTTATCCTCAACCTGCGTCTCGCCGCGCCCAACCTCCCCATAGACCAGCTTGAAGAACTGCTCCCTGCCTTCGGTGTGCGTCTGCCTTCAGGCTCACAGCTGCGCGGCGGCACCCTCACCGCCAACCTCGCTATTACCGGACCTGCGACCGCAACCACCGTTGACGGTCCAGTCCAGATTGATAACACTGTGCTGGCCGGCTTCGACCTCGGCTCAAAGATTCAAGGACTCACCTCATCGGGCGCAACGCGCAATGGCACCCAGATCCAAACGTTGCGTGCAGACGTACACTCCTCGCCCGAGTCAACGCAACTGTCCAACATCTTCGGTAACTTGCCTCAGCTCGGCACTGCCAGCGGCAACGGCACTGTTTACCCGTCCGGGGCGCTGAACTTCAGTCTCCTCGCCAAGCTCAACACGTCCACCGGGGTTGGCGCCATCGCCAGCAATGCAGCCAACAGCATAGGTGGTTTCTTCGGCAAGGTCCTTCAGGGTGCGGTCAATAAGGGCGTTCCGCTCACGATTACGGGAACAGCCACCGACCCATCGATCCGTGCCAACGTGAGCGCTATGCTGCGCTAGTGCTGCTCCTTTTTCAGTGCCCGGTATGCCGCAGGAGGGCAATCAACGCCACGCCGACCATGACAAGGAACACCTGCTCGGCACTTGACCGTGGACTCGTGTCACGGTGCAACGCCGGGATCAGGTCGGCAATCCCAATGTAGAGGAAACTTGCCGCTGAGACTGCCAGCACATACGGCACCGCGTGCTGCACCTCAGTCACCGCAAGATAACCAAGCCAGGCTCCCAGCATTGTGGTCGCTGCCGATAGTGAGTTGTACGCATAGGCCTTGACGCGACCAAACCCGCTGTTGAGCAATATGCCGAAATCCCCCAATTCCTGGGGAACCTCATGCGCGATAACTGCCAGCGTCGTGGACACACCAAGCACTGGAGATTGCAGAAAGGCCGAGGCAATCACAACGCCGTCCGCAAAATTATGGAATGCGTCGCCGAACAGGATTAACCTGCCCGAAGCGTCATGCACTGAGCAGTTTTCATCGTGACAGTGCCGCCAGATCAGCAATTTCTCCAGCACAAAAAAGGCGAGAAGTCCTACCAATGTGGTGAGTAGAACAGCCCTTGGGCTCGCGCTTCTTAGGGCCTCAGGCAGCAGACCGAGAAAGGCCGCTCCGAGAAGTGTGCCAACGGCAAAGCTCACCAGGCGGGGCACTAGGTGCGCAACTACCCTATCGCCCAGTAGGAGCAGGAGAGCCGTTGCAGACACCACACCAAGGCTCGCAGCAAACGCAGCGATAGAGATTGACCAACCCAGGCTCATCGCCCCTCCTGGTGCGGTCCGCTAACCAAGTTAGCTCAATATGCCGGGATGAGCTGTGCGCATACGCACCCTATGCCGGAATCGGTTCCCTTTATTCGCCGTATATTCGCCATCCTCAGCTATAATCCCCCTATGGACTTCCAGATAGCGACCAGTTATACCCCCCGTGGCGACCAACCACGCGCCATTGCAGAACTGGTCTCAGGTCTGGCCGCTGGTGACAAGCACCAGGTTCTGCTCGGCGTCACCGGCTCCGGCAAAACCTTCACCATGGCCAAGGTCATCGAGCAGTGCAACCGCCCCGCGCTTATCCTTGCCCATAACAAGACGCTCGCTGCCCAGCTTTACCACGAGTTCAAGCAGTTCTTCCCCAACAATGCTGTCGAATACTTCGTCAGCTACTACGACTACTACCAGCCCGAAGCCTATATACCCGCCGGCGACCTCTACATCGAGAAGGAAGCCACCATCAACGAGGAGTTGGACAAGCTGCGGCTCTCCGCTACTCGCTCGCTCTTTGAGCGCCGCGACTCCATCATCGTCAGCTCCGTCAGTTGCATCTACGGACTCGGTTCGCCTGAGGCTTATTACGGGATGCTGCTGCTTCTTGAGAAGGGCCAGCACATCAGCCGCAAGGACATCACACGCCGTCTCGTCGAAATCCTCTATGAGCGCAATGACAGCGACTTCCGCCGTGGCACCTTCCGTGTACGCGGAGACATCATTGAGGTCTTCCCCACCTACGATGAGTCCGCCTATCGCATTGAGCTCTTCGGCGACGAGATCGAATCGCTCTCACAAATCGATCCGCTCTTTGGCACCGTCCAGCAGAAGTTTGCGCGCTTGCCGATTTACCCCAAGAGCCACTATGTCGTCCAGCCCGAGCGCCGTGCCGAGGCCGTTGACTCCATCCTCGCCGAGCTGAATGAATGGGTCGCCAAGTTGGAGGCGGAGGGCCGCATGGTCGAGGCACAGCGCGTCAATCAGCGCACCCGCTTTGACCTCGAAATGATCAAGTCGATGGGTTACTGCCATGGCATTGAGAATTACTCCCGCCACTTCTCAGGCCGTCTGCCCGGTGAGGCTCCGCCCACGCTGCTCGACTACTTCCCGCGCGATTACATCCTCTTTGTCGACGAGAGCCACGCCACAATCCCGCAGGTGCATGGCATGTGGCACGGCGACCGCAGCCGTAAGCAGACACTGGTGGACTACGGCTTTCGTCTGCCCTCGGCCATGGACAACCGTCCGCTCAAGTTCGAAGAGTTCGAGAACCGCGTCAACCAGGCTATTTACGTCTCTGCCACGCCCGGCCCTTATGAGCTCACGCGCTCGGCTGGCGTAGTAGTGGAGCAGGTCATCCGTCCCACCGGCCTCCTTGACCCACAGATTGAAGTGCGTCCCGTCAAGGGCCAGATTGATGATCTCCTCGCCGAAATCCGCGAGCGTGCCGGCCGCAATGAACGGGTCCTGGTAACGACGCTTACCAAGCGCATGGCCGAGGATCTTGCCGGTTACTACACCGAGGTCGGCGTGCGCTGCCGCTACATGCACTCAGAGATAGAGACCCTGGAGCGCGTCAAGCTGCTCGCAGGCCTGCGCAAGGGCGAGTACGACGTGCTCATTGGCATCAATCTGCTCCGCGAGGGGCTTGACTTGCCCGAAGTCTCCCTCGTTGCGATCCTGGACGCCGACAAGGAGGGCTTCCTCCGTTCCGCCGGATCACTGATCCAGACCATGGGTCGCGCCGCCCGCCATATTAAAGGTACTGCCATCCTTTACGCCGACCGCGTGACAGACTCTATGCGGCAGGCCATGCAGGAGACGGAACGCCGCCGTACCATTCAGCAGGCTTACAACGAGGAACACGGCATCACTCCCCAATCCGTCGTCAGCGCCCTTGACATGGGACTTGCCGCAATTCTCAAGGCTGAATACGGTGATGTCAGCGAGGAAGAGACCGTCGGACTGCCCGAGTTCAAGTCCCAGGAAGAGGTTGACCAGCACATCGCAAAGCTCGAAAACGAGATGCGCGAGGCTGCCCGCAAATTTGAATTCGAGAAGGCCGCCCGCTTGCGTGACAGCATCAAGGAGCTTCGCGACAAGGAATTTCTTTTCGGCTGACCCCCATCACCTGTGCTCCGGCCTCCGGGCGGCCTCCACAGGCAACCGCAGCGCTCACCTCATCATCGTAGCCATTGAGGTTCGCAAATCCACGGCGCGGCGAGCCAGCCACTAGCTGCTTGGGTTTTGGGGGACATGGCGACAATCCTACTTGTGGACAACGACCCGCTTCAGGCGTTTGCACGGAAGTCCATCCTTGAGAAGCGGTTTCGTGATGTGCAGCGGGCGGCCGATGCCGCCGAGGCACTGTGCCTCGTCGAACATCCGCAGTTCGCGAAACGGCTGGGCCTCGTCATATCCGGCCTGCACATGCCCGGCATCAGCGGCCCGCAGTTCGTCGCCGAACTCCATGCCCGCATGCCTGCCCTGCCCGTCCTCGTCCTCGGCGCCGCCAGTGAAGACGCCGCCGACTACGCCGCAGAAGGCGTGCGATTTCTTCCCCGGCCGGTAGACTCGGAAGAGCTCCTTAGCCTCGCCGGCCAGATGCTCGGGCACAAGACCCTGTCGAATGTCTGATCCGCGGCGGCGCTCTGCCGTCCGGAGCTTCTATCTCCACCCAAGGTGTGAGCCAAATCACATATCAAAGGCCTATTATTGATTTAAAAATAGCCTTGCTGGGGAGCCATTCTGGGGCTGCCAGCCTGCGTGCGAGAATCAAAGTGGAGAACTCATGGCAGCCTTTGGTAGTTTTGCACTCCTCATAGCACTGGCGCTGGCCGCCTACAATCTGTTTGCCGGAACCATCGCCTTGCGACTGATCGCCACCGGCCAGCCGGCCCGCATATCCCCGGAACGGCTGGCCGATACAGCGCGCCGGGCGGGTATTGCCAGCTTCATCGCCGTCACCGGTGCCGCTTTTGCGCTCGTCTGGTCCGTCTTCAACAACGACTTTTCCATCACGTACATCCTTGAGCATTCCAACCGCGCTCTTCCTGCACCTTACAAATTTGCGGCGCTTTGGAGCGGCCAGGAAGGCTCCCTGCTGCTGTGGGCGTGGCTGCTGGGTGCCTATGGCTTTGTACTGCGGTTGACGCACAAGACCGATGTCAAGCTCTATGCCTATGCGGGCACCATCCTTGCGGGCGTGCAAGTCTTCTTTCTGGCGGTCGTCAACTTCGCCGCTCCACCCTTTTCGCTCCTCCGGGGCGCGATTCCCGAGGACGGTAATGGCCTGAACCCTCTGCTGCAATACCCTGAGATGGTCATCCACCCGCCAATGCTTTACCTCGGCTACGTGGGCTTTACCATCCCCTTTGCCTTTGCTCTAGGCGCGCTCATGATGCGCTACCCGGGCGAAAAGTGGATCAAGATTACCCGCGGCTGGACCATGGTCACATGGCTCTTCCTCACCATGGGCATCTTCCTCGGCATGCACTGGGCCTACGCAGTGCTCGGCTGGGGCGGCTACTGGGGCTGGGATCCTGTTGAAAACGCCAGCTTCATGCCCTGGCTCACCGGCACAGCATTTCTCCACTCCGTCATGATGCAAGAGCGCAAAGGCATGATGAAGAGCTGGAATGTCTGGCTCATTTTCTCCACGTTTATGTTGTCAATTCTGGGCACGCTGCTCACCCGCGGCGGATTGGTCAGCTCCGTGCACGCCTTTGCCCAGTCCTCCATCGGGAACTGGTTCATTGCCTTCCTGGTCTTTGTTCTGGCAGTCTGCATCTTCACTTACATACTGCAGCGCAGCCACCTCAAGAGTGAGCAGCACCTGGAATCACTGGTGAGCCGCGAGTCCAGCTTCCTTTTCAACAACCTGGTCCTTCTCGCCGCCTGTTTCGTCATCCTCTGGGGTACGCTGTTCCCCATCCTCAGCGAGTATGTGCAGGGCAGCAAGGTCACCGTCGGCCCTCCGTTCTATAACCGCGTTGCCGTGCCCATCGGTCTCTTCCTGCTTTTCCTCACGGGGGTGGGTCCGCTGCTGCCGTGGCGGGCAACCTCACTGCGGGCCATCCGGCGCAACTTCGTCATCCCGGCCATTGCCTTGTGGGCCACGGTGATTGTCTGCCTCGCCGTCGGCGTACGGCCCTGGAAGAACGGCTCTCTGGATGCCGGAGACTTCTACGCGCTGGTGGCCTTCGCGTTGTCCGCCGGCGTCTTCACGGCAATCCTTTCGGAATTTCTGCGCGGGGCCGGCGTCATCCACAAGCAGACCCGCCGCAACCTGTTTGCGGCAATGTACCTGCTCATTCGCCGCAACACCCGCCGCTACGGCGGATACATTATTCACATCGGCGTGGTCATCGTCGTCGTCGGCCTGGCGGGCGCGGCCTTCAATCGCAGCGAAGAGCGGGAACTCCCCCTGCACGGCACTCTGCCGATTGGTCCCTACACCCTTGAGTGCGTCGGCTTTACGCAGGACTCGAACCTCAATTACAACTCCGAGTACGCGCTACTCGACGTCTATCGCGACGGCAAGAAGCAGTTCCAGATTACGCCGGAAAAGCGCGTCTATCTTGCCAGTGAGCAGCCTCAGACCATGGTCGCCATTCACTCGGTTCCTGGCTGGGACCTCTACGTGGTGTACGAGGGCACAAATCCTGACACGGGGCAGCCCATCATCAAGGCATTCCTTAATCCGCTCGTCAGTTGGATATGGGCTGGCGTTGTGCTGATGGTCATTGGCACCTTCATCGCACTCGTTCCCAGCCTCGCCCCGGCCACGGCCACTGTGCGTGTCCCGGCCAGGCAGTCGGCGCCGATTGAGCCTGCGCTCAAAGGAGGCGACTGATGCGCGCATCCCATCGCCTGACCTTCTGGATCAAAGGCGCACAGGCATTGGCCCTTGCCGTGGCTGTCTGCTTCTCGCTGGGAGCCAGCAATGCCAGCTCCCGCTTCAACAATCTGAGCCACCGCCTCATGTGTACCTGCGGGTGCGCGCAACTCTTGGGCGAATGCAACCACGTCGGCTGCACGGAGTCCGGCCGTGAGCGCAATGAGCTCAGCGCCGCAATTGCCGCCGGCGACAGCGACCAGCAGATTTTGGCCAGCTTTGCCGCAAAATACGGCGCCACGGCGCTCGCTGCTCCGCGCACCCACGGCTTTGACCTGGTGGCATGGATTGCGCCCTTCGCCGTTTTTGCAGCGGCGCTGCTGGGCACCATCCTTCTGGTACGCCGCTGGTCCATCGGCAAAACGCCCGTACCGGCCGAGGTCCACGATCCCGCAGCAGATGCTTTGCGTGAGAAGATTCGCCGCGAAACGGATGCCGGCAATGAAGGAGAATTTTGACGCATGACAGAGACTCAGGGATTCATCGCGGGCGTTATGCTCGCGATCGCGCTCGGAATCTACACCTTCTGGCCTGAAAACGGCTTTGCCAGCCAGCGCGAGAAGACGCGCCTCGAGTATCTGCTCGAGCGCAAGGAGCAGCTCTACGAAAACCTGCGCGATCTGAACTTCGAGTATCGCGCCGGCAAGTATCCTGAAGAAGATTTCATCACTCAGCGCACGCTGCTGGAGAACGAAACGGCCCAGTTGCTCGCCGAAATTGAACACCTGCAGCAGGCTTGATCCCGCGCAGGCACTACATGACGCACCCATAGGACCTCTACCCGACCATGAGAACGAACAAGTTCCTTTTGCACTCCGCTGCTGCAGGCCTTTTTCTTGTCGGTGCGCTGGCTCAAGCCGCGCAGATTACCGGCACCGTGACCAACAAAACTACCGGCAAGCCAGCGGCAGGCGATAGCGTCGTCCTGCTGGATGTCCAGGCCGGTATGGCCGAGGTTGCTCACGCCACCACCGACTCCAAAGGCCGTTACACGCTCAATGATCCCGGCAGCGGCCCCTATCTGGTTCGCGTCACCCATCAGGGCGCCGGTTACTTTATTGCCGCCCCGCAAGGCGGCGGCCCCGGCGATATTCCGGTCTTCGACGTTGCCGCCACGGTTGAAGGAGTCTCCATTGAGGCCGATGTCCTTGAAATTGAGACAAATAACGGCCAGCTTCAAGTGACTGAGCGCTTTTTTGTCCACAACACCAGCAACCCTCCGCGCACGGAGTGGAGCCCTCACACCTTTGTCATCAACCTTCCTCCCGAGGCAGTAATAGCCGGCGTTGCTGCGCAGCGGCCCACCGGCCTGCCCACCAGCGTCAAGCTTGACCCGGTTGGCCCCAAGGGCCAGTACGCCTTTAACTTCCCCATCCAGCCGGATGAAGGTGAAAAGGACACGCTCTTCCAAATCGAGTACACCCTTCCGTACTCGAGCGGTAGCTATACGTTCCATACGCAGGTCTCCCGCCCCGCCCAGAATGTGGGCATCCTCCTGCCCAAGAGCATGACCTTCAAGGCCGGCTCCGGCTCCAACTTCCAACTTGTGCCAGAAGACCCCGGCATTCAGACCTTTGTCGCCAAGAACGTCAACCCCGGCCAGGTTCTGGAGTTCACCATCTCCGGCACCGGATCCATTCCGCGCCAGCAACAGGGCGGTCCCCAGCAGGGCGATACCGGTGGACAGGTGTCCAACACCCCTGGCGGCGGTATCGGCGAGCCAATCAATACGCCTGACCCGCTCAGCAAGTACAAGTGGTGGATACTCGGCGCGCTGGCCCTCCTTCTGGCTGCCGCGGCTGCTTTCCTTCTGCGCAAGCCCGCCGGAGCCCCAATGACTGGCGGCACCACCGCGTTTGAAGCCGGTGTACCGGCGGCTGTACCTGCCTTCACTACTCCAACCGCAAAACATACGGCCCTGCTCAACGCTCTGAAGGAAGAGCTCTTTAGCCTCGAAAGCGAGAAGCTCTCCGGCAAAATCAAGCCTGAGGAGTACGCCGAGATTAAGGCCGCACTTGAAACCGTGCTGAAACGCGCTCTTAATAAGAAGAACTCCTAGCCGATACGCCAGCGCTCTGCCTGCGGGCGCTGGCGCCCACACCTGCATCCCCCTGCACTTTGTTCGCGTCCAATAGATGTGCGGCTGCACGTTTAGCCGTAGCAAAAGGAGCCGCACCACAGAAGCCGCCGGCCAACCGCCTGCGGCTGGGAGCGACCCGATGAACGCCTTCAAGACGACGCTGCTGCTGACTGCGCTTACGCTGCTTCTGGTCCTCACCGGGCAATATCTCGGGGGAACAGACGGCGCTTTGATTGCCTTTGCCATCGCCGCGGCGATGAATTTCTTCAGCTACTTCTACTCCGACAAGATTGCGCTGGCCATGTACCGTGCTCAGCCCGTCACGCGGGAGCAATTGCCCCGCGCCTACGAGGTTGTCGAGCGGCTTGCTGCCCGCGCCGGCATCCCCATGCCGAAGATCTATGTCATTCCCACGGACTCGCCCAATGCCTTTGCCACTGGCCGCAACCCACAGCACGCCTCGGTGGCCGTGACGCACGGCATCCTCAACCTGCTCAGCGACGATGAGCTGGAAGGCGTGCTGGCGCATGAGCTTGGCCACGTACGCAACCGCGACATTCTCACCAGCTCGATTGCCGCCACGCTCGCCGGAGCCATCACGATTCTGGCTCGCATGGCCTTCTGGGTCGGTGCATTTGGCGGCATGGGCGGAGGCGACCGTCGTGACCGCGACGGCGGCGGCCTTGGCGCGCTCTTCATGTTGATTCTGGCTCCGCTGGCCGCTTTACTGATTCAGCTATGGGTCTCGCGCACCCGCGAGTACGAAGCCGATGCCTCCGGCGCACATTTAACCGGCAACCCCTACGCTCTGGCCAGCGCCCTGGAAAAGATCTCCGCGGTTAGCCGCCGTGTTCCGCTGGTTGCCTCGCCTTCATCGGCGCATCTGTTTATCGTGCAGCCGCTGCTTTCCGGGGAGACCTTCGCGAGCCTCTTCAGCACGCATCCGCCGATTCAAAAGCGCATTGAGCGTCTCATCGGCCGTCCGTCAATGCACGGCATTGTCCAGTAAGTCCTCAATCAGGGCACAGGAGACACGCTATTCCTGTGCCCCTGGCTTCTGTTCCCTGTATTCTTCTTTCATGAAAACTTTGCTGCGCACGTTGTTGTATCTCGCGCTCGTCGTCTGGCTGGGCGCGGAGATTTTCTTCCCCGTTGTTGCGGCCATCACCTTTGGCACTCTGCAGCCGGACACGCATACCGCGGGCACCATCGTCGGCCAGCTTTTGCGTATCCTGCACGGCATGGGGCTTGTCTCCGGTCTCATCATCCTTGCGCTTCTCGCGCTGGCACCTGCCTGGGGCATTTACAAGTCGCGCTCAGTGCTCGCCCCGATGATCCTCGTGGTTATCATGCTGGCTTTCACCAGCTACTCCCAGTACGGCATGATCCCCGCCATGGAGCGCGACCGTATTACAGCCGGCGGAGCCATCGACGCGGTGCCTCCATCCAGCCCGTACCGCGCACACTTCAACAAACTGCACAATCGCAGCGAGCACGTTGAAGAGGCCATCCTGCTTCTTGGCATTGCCACGATTATTCTCATTGCCCGTGCGGAGACAACGCGCACTTAGATGTTCGCGCGCCATTGATCATTACGCTTCTCTCTGCGCGTATCCCAACGTTCCGACATCCGCCACCAAACCCTGTATCATCGAAGAGGCTCATTCGCGCCAATGATTCTGCGGGGATAACAACGGAAAGTACATGAAAACTGGCATTATCGGCCTGCCACAGGTGGGCAAGACATCTCTGTTCAAGATTCTGACCAAAGCCAAGCTTGAGGATCGCGGCTACTCCAACCCGCGCGAGGCGCACATCGGCGTGGCCCGCGTGCCCGACGAGCGGCTCGATAAGCTGGCCGCGCTTTACTCACCCAAGAAAACCACCTATGCCACCGTTGATTATGTTGATGTTGCCGCCATTGGCCAGGAGGCGCTGAAAGAAACGGCCTTCCTCACCAGCCTGCGCAATGTGGACGCGCTCATTCACGTGCTGCGCGCCTTCGAGGATGATTCCATTCCGCACGTTGGCCCCATCGACCCGCTGCGCGACGTCAAGAACGTCGAGTTTGATCTGATGGTCAGCGACCTGACGCAGGTGGAAAAGCGCCTTGAGCGCGTCGAAAAGGACCTGAAGAAAGGCCGCACCGGCGAGTTGGAACGCGAGCAGGCGCTCCTCCTTCGCTCCAAAGAGGCGTTGGAAAACGAGCAACCACTTCGCGAACTGGAGATGACTCCCGAGGAGAAAAAGCTTATCAAGGGTTTCATGTTCCTCTCGCAAAAACCCGTCCTTTACGTCGTGAATATCGGCGAGAGCACAACCCTTGGCGCGGACCTCGAGGCAGCCGTCAGCTGCTACAAGCTCGATGAGGTCGCCCAACGCCCCAACGCCGGAGCTACCGCAATCTGTGGCAAAGTCGAAGCCGAACTTGCCGACATGGAGGAAGCCGAAGCCGAGGAGTTCCTTGCAAGTTATGGCCTTCACGAAAGCGGGCTGGTGCGCCTAATCCGTAAGAGCTACGAACTGCTCGGCCTCATCAGCTTCTTTACCGCGGGTGAGGACGAATGCCGTGCCTGGACTGTACCTGCAGGGTCCAAGGCTCCGCAAGCTGCTGGAGCCATTCACTCTGACCTTGAACATCACTTCATCCGGGCCGAAACCATCCGCTGGGACGCCTTGCTTGCCGCAGGCAGTGAGGCAGCAGCGCGTTCGCAGGGTATCTTGCGCCTTGAAGGCAAAGAGTACGTCGTGCAGGACGGTGACGTGCTGCACATCCGGCACAGCGGGTAAGAGCGAATGCTCAAAGTTTCCATCCTTCTCGGGCTGCTGGCCGCCCTGGCTGACATTGCAGGCGGCCTCGTCCTGGTGCGTGCCCGCGCCATCGAGCGATTCCTACGCTACTTCGTCGCGCTCGGCGCGGGCTTTCTGCTCGCCACGGCCCTCCTGGAGATGACCCCTGAAAGCCTCCGTCTCGGCCCGCGACTCGGCCCGATCCTCATCATGGCGGGCTACTGCGCCGTGCACCTTCTCGAGCACACCATCAACGCCCATTTCCACTACGGCGAAGAGACGCACCTGGGCGAATTTCTTTCCCGGCACACAAGCTTCTCTGTGCTCGCCGGTCTCTGCGTGCATGCCCTCTTTGACGGCGTCGCGATCGGTTCGGGATTTGTGGTTAGCAGCACGCTGGGCTGGCTTATCTTTCTCGCCATCTTTCTGCACAAAGCTCCTGAAGGCTTCACCATGGCCTCGGTGATGCTCGCCAGTGGGCGCAGTCGCGAAGCCGCATTTTACTCAGCCGTGGCGCTAGCGGTCGCAACCCTGGCAGGCGTCCTGGTCATCGAACTGGCACCTCACTGGATGCAGTTCGGTCTTCCCATCTCCGCCGGGGTAGCCCTTTATGTTGGCGCCAGCGATCTCGTGCCGGAAGTCAATCGCCAGCCGGGCATTCGCATGGCGCTTGTTTTCTTTCTGGGTGTAGCAGGGTTTCTTCTGCTTCGCGTGCTGCTGCCCGCGCTCTAAGCACCAGCAGGTGCAATCTGCACCACGTCGCGCCTCGCAGTACTCTCGCCATTCATCACCGCGCGCACTGACTCCATCACCCTCTCCGGCGTAATCATCCGCATGCAAACAGGGTCATTGCACGCAGAGTTCTTCTGGTTGAACGCCGTAACACAGGGTGAGCAGGACAGGTCCGCCGTAATCGCCTCTGTATTGCCCAGGCTACCGTACAAACGCGGGGTCTCCGGCCCAAACAGCACAATCGAGCGAATCGGCGTAATTGCGGAAAAATGTGCCGGCCCGCTGTCATTCGTCACCAGCACGGTGGCGATGTTGTACAACGCCGTGATCGCCATAAGCTTGTGCATGCCGGCAAAGCTGCGAAAGCGAGGATGATGAATCTTCTCCTGCATCCCCAGCGCTTCCTGGCGCTCGCCCGGCGAGCCCGTAATCAGCACCAGCGCGTCCTCCCACTCCTCCACAATCATCTTTGCCAGTGCGCTGAAGTTATCCCGCGCCCAGCGCCGCTGCGGCAGCAATTCTGAGCTGTTTGGATTGATCAGCACAATCCGGTGATACTCCGGCCGGTAGTCGGGATACACCTGCCGCACCAGCCCGCGCACATACTCCTTCTGCTCCTCGGTGACCGGCTGCATCGGCACGCGAATCTCTGCGTCGCTCACATGCGTTTTGGAATACGGCACCTCCGGCTGCGGCGCCAGCAGCGCATTCACCATGCAGATAAAGTTCTTGGCCATGTGGATATGGCCGTTGTAGTTCACGCGATGCGTCAGCATTTCGCCGCGATAAAGGCCCTCACTGTGGAAGCGATGGAAGCCTACTCGCCTCCGCGCCCCGGACAGCCCCGTAAGCAGCCCCGAATACCGCGAGAATAGCTCCAGGTCCACAACGGTATCGATCTTCGCCCTGCGCACCCAGCGCAGAAAGCGCAGCGAGCCCAGCGCCAGCGCCAACAGGCTGTCCTCGCGAATGGTAATAATGTTGGCTTCAGGAACCGTATCGAGCAGTCGAAGGCTGTCCGCATTGCGTTCAAAAATAAGAAAGAATATCTCTGCTCCCAATTCCCTCTTAGCCTTCTCCAGCGCGGGATTTGCGATCACCGTGCTGCCCATCTCTGACAGTTCGACAAAGAGAATGCGCTTCGGCTTCTCCGGCCCCTTGGGTGTACCCATCAGACGCACCAGTTGCGTACATAAGAAACACAGTGGAACACCGATCCAATAATCCACCGCGCGCATCGTCCGAAGCTTCATTCCATTCGTCCTTCGCCACCCAAATTACCGCCGACTGCTCGTACGGCACGAGTCTAACATTGCCTCGCATGCTCACAATCACTCGGATTGTGCAGCGTTCCCTCCATGTAACGGGGAAGACAGGCCCAATGGCTTTCAATACAATGGCCTCATCAGGTGACCACGCTTCGAAATCGCAATTTTCTTCTGATTCTCGTGTTTTCTGTGCTGGGTTTTGTGGTGATGGGTTACCACCCCGGCCTAGAGGACGACGGCGTCTATCTATCCGCCGTCAAGAGCGACCTCAACTCCGCACTCTACCCGCACGACTCCGCATTCTTCCGCGAGCAGGTGCAGGCCACGCTCTTCGACAACCTCGTGGCCGGTGCCGTGCGGGTTACGCATATCCCCGTTGCTTACACAGAGTTGTTGTGGCAGTTCGCCGCCATCATTCTTATCATCGCAGGCTGTTGGAGCATTACGCGTGCCCTATTCCCCGAAGAGCGAGCACAGTGGGCCGGAGTCGCCCTGGTCGCCGCGATGTTTACTCTGCCCGTCTCTGGCGCAGCCCTCTACCTCGTTGATCAGCACCTTCACCCGCGCAACATAGCCACTGCCTTCATCCTCCTTGCCGTCGGCCGCATCCTTGACGGCAGACACATGCAAGCCATTCCCTTTCTGCTGGTGGCGTTCCTCTTTCATCCCCTTATGGCAGCCTTCGGCATCTCATTCAGTTGCATCCTCACGCTCACCACGCTGGATCCAGTGCACATTTGGGTGCGTTCCTGGCGTGATTCGCTCGCCGCAGCCACCCCGCTTGGCTGGATCTTTGAGCCGCCCAGCCCCGCCTGGCGCAGCGCGCTCCAGACTCGACGTTACTTCTTCCTCTACAAATGGACATGGTACGAGTGGCTGGGTGCGCTTGCCCCGCTGGCCATGTTCTGGGGGTTGTGGCGCCTTGCGCGCAGGCGCAGAGAAACAAACCTCGCCCGCTTCTCGCTCGCTGTTTTGATCTACGGCTTGCTCCAGCAGGCCGTTGCTATGGTGGTGCTCGGTCCGGACGAACTTATCCGCCTGACGCCGCTTCAGCCTATGCGCTATCTTCAGCTTGTCTATTTCTTCATGGTGCTGGTCGGCGGCGCTCTCCTCGGCCGGCATCTCCTTGGGCGAAGCGTCTGGCGATGGGCCGTCTTTCTTCTCGCCATCAATGGAGGAATGTGCGCCGCACAACAAATTGAATTCAGCGGCAGCCCTCATGTGGAGTTGCCGGACGTACAGCCTTCCAACCCCTGGCTCCAGGCATTTGCATGGATCCGCCAAAATACCCCGGCTAGCGCCTACTTCGTGCTCGACCCTAACTATCTGGCCGCCCCCGGCGAGGACTATCACAGCTTCCGTGCCCTTGCCGAACGCAGCCAGTTGGCAGACGCCATAAAGGATGCCGCCGTCGCCACACAAGTCCCGGATGTGGCACCCGCCTGGGAAAGCCAGGTCTCCGCGCAAGCCGGATGGAGCCACTTCCAACTCGGCGATTTCGAGCGGCTGAAGACTCAGTTCGGCGTGGATTGGGTTCTCGTACGGTATCCACAACCCGCTGGCCTGCAATGCCACTGGCACAACGCAGTCCTTGCTGCATGCGCTATTCCGTAGCAGCGCATCACTGTAGCTCATGCATATGCACCGCGCGCAATTCGTCCATGCCGCCATTGCATCTTCGTTCGCCGCCTTTCGTTGTCATCTGCCCTGCGCACCCTATAAAATCGAATTCAGGTCAACTCCCCGCGAGGTGCCTTGACCAAGGCCCGTTGGGTACATCCGCATGCGCTGGCAGGTCAAACAGTGCGGCTTTCAGAACTCACGTGAACCCCTTGGATCGAACAACACCATGTATCGGGAGTCGAAGCCGTGTTTGCCATTTTGATGCTCCCACAGCCAGGCATCTCGCTTTGCTCACGCGCATCTTCATCAGCCGTCATTACAATGTGCCCGACGCTCGTATGTTATCTGGATGGAAGTAAATGATTAACAACAAGAAGATCGTCGCGGTCCTCCCTGCCTACAACGCTGAGAAGACGTTGCAATGGACGGTCGATGAAATCCCCGGCACAGTGGACCTCTGCATCCTCGTCGATGATCACAGCACCGACGAGACGGCAGCACTGGCACGACGCCTCGGCTTGCAGGTACATGTGCACCCGCAGAACCGCGGCTACGGCGGCAACCAGAAAACCTGCTACTCTGCCGCGCTAGATGCCGGCGCCGACGTTATCGTCATGCTGCACCCGGATTATCAGTACACGCCCCGGCTGGTTGAGCCCATGGCCAGCATGATCGCTTATGACGAGTATGATGTGGTTCTTGGCTCGCGCATCCTCGGCGGCGGAGCGCTCAAGGGCGGCATGCCTCGCTACAAGTACATCTTCAACCGCATGCTCACCTTCACCCAGAATCTGCTCATGGGGGCAAAACTCTCGGAATATCACACCGGCTTCCGCGCCTTCAGCCGCGAGCTTCTGCTTTCTCTTCCGCTGCAAGTCAATTCCGACGATTTCGTCTTTGACAATCAAATGCTCGCGCAGTGCATCGTGCTGGGAGCACGCATCGGAGAGATCTCCTGCCCTACGCGGTACTTCCCGGAGGCCTCATCCATCAACCTACGACGCAGCGCCATCTACGGCCTGGGCGTGCTGCAAACCACGCTCAGCAGCCTGGCTGCCCGCCTCGGCGTCTATCACAGCCCCATCTTCAACTTCCCTCCGTCCCAGTTGAAGCCACGATCCAACGCAATACAGCGAGCAGTGGAGGATATTTCGTGACTTTTGCCGCGGAAAAGCGGCTGCCGTACCTGCGACTCCTCTTGCTCACTGCAGCGGCGCTGTTCATTCATGGTTATCATCTCGGCGCAGAAGACGGCGAAATTTATGTGCCCGCCGCGCGCAAGCTTCTTCATCCGGACCTCTACCCATTCGGCACGGAGTTTTTCACCTCTCACGGGCATCTTTCGCTGTTCAGTCCCATCCTGGCGTGGACTGCGCGGCTGACGCACCTCTCCATGGATTGGACACTCTTTGCATGGTACGTGATCAGTCTTTTTGCCACGCTTCTTTCCAGTTGGATGCTGGTCCGCGCATGCTTTGTGTCGGCACGTGCGCGCTGGAGTGCAGTCACCATCATGACCGCGGTGCTCACCATGCCTGCCACCAATACCGGCCTGTTGTTGATCGATCCCTATCTCACCGCGCGCTCCTTTTCCACGCCGCTCACCATCTTCGCCCTCGCCGCCTATCTGGAACATCGTTATGTTCGCCTCGTTGCGCTCACGCTCGTCACCGCGCTCATTCATCCGCAGATGGCGGTTTACCTTATCTTTCTTGCGGGTCTTATGACGGTCGTGGGCGCGCAACGGCGAGCCACAAGCCAACCCGCACCAGCACTGGCCTCAGCGAGCATTCTTCCAACGGGCTTTCAGATTGAACGCGCGACAGGCCCTTATCGTGAGGCGTTGTACTCACGCGATTACTTCTTCCTCTACAACTGGGAGTGGTATCACTGGCTGGGCATGCTCGCGCCTCTGGCCATTCTCGCCTGGTTCTGGAAAGGCAACCTGCGCAACACGCTCCCGGGCTTTCGCAGGCTCAGCTTTGTTCTGATTCCGTTCGGTCTGCTTTCGATCCTCGCCGCCGCCGTTGTCTCCCTGCCCATGCTGGAGATGTTCGTTCGCCTGCAGCCCTTGCGTTCCTTTCACCTCATCACCTTCGTCTTTGTCCTTCTTTTGGGCGGCGTGGTGGGCGAGTACGTAGGTGAGAGCCGCCCATGGGCCATCGGCTTCCTCTGCTGCCTGCTGGGCGCCGGCATGTTCTACGTTGCGCGGCAGACCTACCCCCATAGCCCGCAGATTGAGTTCCCTTCCCACTCCAGCTCTAATCCCTGGGTCAACACTCTTCTCTGGGTGCGCCAGAATACACCCAACAACGCTGTCTTTGCGGTTGACTCCCGCTACTTCAAAGACCACGTCGTCGATGAACATGGCTTCCGCGCCATCTCTGAGCGATCCGCGCTGGCCGATTACTACAAGGACAGTGGCGTCGTCTCCCTCTTCCCCAATCTAGCCAATGAATGGAAACAGATGAGCAACGCCACCTACGGCCTTGACCACTTCACCGCCGAGGACTTCGCCCGCCTGCAGCACGAATACCCGGTTGTCTCGTGGACGGTCATCCACGGCGCAGCGCCGCGGGGGCTAGACTGCCCATACCACAATCAGGGCTTCACTGTTTGCCGCCTACCTGCGCTTGCTCACGGCATCCCGGCCACTTGATGGGGAGTGCAATCAACTGCTGAGGCGCATCGAACCACTTGGCGATTCCGTGTCCATCAGCCAGAATGGCACTATGGGTTTTCTGTCATGCTGAATCTTACCCAGCGTCTTCTTCTTGGCTGCATCCTCATCGCTGCTCTTCTCGTGGGCATGCTCGCCGTCACGCACCAAGCCCTCGCCACAGGAGGCCAATCCTTTGCCGCACATGCATTTGCAGTTTCAATTGTGCTGGTCGAGGTGGGCATGCTTCTTCTCGTCCTGCACCCCATACGCATGGTCGCCCGCGACGCCAGGAAAATCGCCCAGGGCAACCTTGAGCATCGAGTGGCATGGAGCAGCCATGACGACTTCGGCATCATAGCCAGCGAACTGAACCGCATCGCGGTACGCCTGCGCGACCTGCGTGACACCGAGGCCGGCCTCAAACAGATGGAGTTCCAGCTCTCCGATGCCGTACTGCAATCCATCTTCGAACCCATCATCGTGACGGACAGCAAAGGCCACGTCCTCAAGGTCAATCAGGCAGCTGCTGAAATTCTTGGCGAGGCCGCCTCGGATCGCATGGCCCTCACCACCACCCCCGGCGGCGACAAGATCCTCAGCGCCATTCGCGATGCCGTCTCCATGCAAAAGCCCGTTGCTGCCGAAGGAGAAGCCGCGATGCTTCCCATGCGCATCGGCAAGCAGGCGCGCAGCTACCGCCTGCGCACCACGCCAATGCGCGACTCCGAGGGCCGTTTGCTCGGTACCGTAACCACCTTGGAAGACGTCACCACTCTGCAGGACACCGACCGTTTCAAAACGCAATTCATCACCGTGGCCAGCCGCAAGCTGCGCGGGCCATTGCTGCAATTGCGCCGCGGCCTCTACGCGCTGGCCCAGGGCTTTGCAGGACCGCTCCAGCCGTTGCAGGCTGACCTTGTCGCCGCCGCCAGCAGCGAGTCAGAGAAGCTCAACGACCTCATGGCCGATCTCATAGAAGTGGCTGAAATTGATACCGGAAAACGCGAATTGCACCTCGAACGCCTACGCCCCATTGTCATGCTGGATGAGGCACGCGATCGTTTTTGCGATGAAGCCGCCGCCAAGCACATTCGCATGGAGGTGAACGCCTTCGCCGATCTCTCCGTTATCAAGGCTGACCGTCGCGCCGTGCGCTCCATCCTCGACAACCTGCTCTCAAATGCCCTGCGTTACACGCCGCCTGAAGGCGAGATTACGCTGGCTGCCGAGGAGATTCCGGACTTCGTGCAGTTCAGCGTGCGCGACACTGGCCGAGGCATCGAGGCAGAACGGCTCAGCACCATCTTCGACCGCTTCAACGCCTTCTCTGACACCGGCACCGGGATGGGCCTCGCTCTGGTTCGCCGCCTCGTGGAGTCCCTCGGTGGCCAGATTGCCGTTGAGAGCCGTCTCGACCACGGCACCACCTTCCGATTTACGCTTCCCGTAGCCGTGATGGACGTCGTCCATCACCCCGTTGAGGTGGGCTGAGCCATGGCAGAACTCATGCTGGAAGAAACACCTCAGTTGGGTAAACTCCGCGTCTACATCGGAGCGGCTCCCGGCGTCGGCAAAACGTACCACATGCTCAATGACGCCCTGATCAAGCGGAAGCAAGGCTTGGATGTCGTCATCGGCCTGGTTGAGCCGCACGGCCGCAAAGAAACCGCCGAACAGATTCGTGACCTCGAAATCATCCCTTTGCGCGTCATCAACTACCGCGGCGTTGAGCTCAAAGAGATGGACCTCGACGCCATCCTCGCCCGCCGCCCTCACACCGTAGTCGTCGACGAACTGGCACACACAAACGTCCCCGGCAGCCGCAACCGCAAACGCTACGAAGACGTCATCGAGCTGCTCGAAGCCGGCATCAACGTCATGACCGCCGTCAACATCCAACATCTTGAGACGCTGAACGACGCCGTTACTCGCTCAGCCAACACGGTCATACGTGAGACTGTCCCAGATAACTTCTTCAAGCGCGCAGACGAAGTTGTCAACGTCGATGTCACCGTAGAAGAGCTGCGCCAGCGCCTCCGTGAAGGCAAGATCTACCATCCAGAAAAAGTCGAGCAGGCTCTGGCCAATTTCTTCCGCAAAGGCAATCTGAACCTGCTGCGTGAGCTCTCCCTGCGCACGACGGCAGAGCAGGTGGGCAAGCACGCGGCCGAATATCGCCGCACACAGGGCTTGGAACAGGCTCCCATGCCCGAGAAGGTCATGGTATGCCTCAGCACCCGCCCCGGTACCGAGCGCCTGCTCCGCGTCGGAGCCCGGATTGCCGGCCGCCTCGCCAGCAACTGGTTTGCGATCTATGTTGGCCAACCCAATGACCATAAGGGCCACACCGACCCCGAAGCGGCGCAGCGCTTAGAGGATTACCAGCGCATGGCTCGCGATCTCGGCGCAGAGGTTGTCACCCTCACCGATAAGAACGTTTCCGACGCCCTCATTCGTTTCGCCCAGCAGGAAAATATCTCCCACGTAGTTTTCGGCCAGTCCGCGCGCTCGCGCTGGGACATCCTCCTGCGCGGCTCCGTGCTCAACCGCTTTCTTGCAGAAGTGCGCGACGTCAGCGTGCAGGTGGTGCCCATGCAGAAGCCGCTCCGCCGGGGCTGAAAGAGATGTCGAGCCAGTGGAGCAGCAATCTGTGCTGTGGTAGTTTTGAAGAAGCGGCAATCAACGAGCTCGTAGCTCAGCAGGTAGAGCAACGCCCTTTTAAGGCGTGGGTCCTGGGTTCGAATCCCAGCGAGCTCACCACCCACCCGGCCGCGTAACCCCTTCACGCACCCTGCTCAATCAGCAGGAGTTGCATGCTCCCAGGCATGAGAAGGAAGGCCATGGAACCGGCTCAAGTCGCCATCCTCTGGGAAGCCAACGCGGAAAGCTGGACGCGCCTTTCGCGCGCCGGATACGACGTCTATCGCGACGCCCTCAACACCCCGGCCTTCCTCGCCATGCTTCCACCCGTCAGCGGCCTGGCCGGGCTCGACATCGGCTGCGGCGAGGGCGCAAACACGCGCCGGCTGGCACAACTCGGCGCCCGCATGCAGGCGATCGACGTCGCACCCACCTTCATCCGCCACGCACAGGCAGCGGAAGCCGCCGAACCGCTCGGCATCACCTATCAAGTGGCGGACGGCATGGCACTTCCCTTCGCCCAGGATTCATTCGATTTCGCAACCGCGTTCATGTCGCTCATGGACATGCCCGATCACGCCCGCGCCTTGCAGGAAGCCCATCGCGTCCTGCGCCCCGGCGGCTTTCTGCAGTTCTCCATCCTGCACCCATGCTTCGTGCCGCCCTACCGCAAAGTGCTGCGCGAGGCCGACGGCACGGTGCGCGCCATCGAGGTCGCCCGTTACTTCGACGCCAATCAAGATGAAGTGGAAACGTGGTGGTTCTCCACGCTGCCTGCCGAAGAGCGCCAGCATGTCGCCCCGTTTCGCGTGCCCCGTTTCCATCGCACGCTCAGCGCCTGGGTGCAGAACATCTGCCAGGCAGGATTCATCATCGAGCAGTTGGCCGAGCCCTGCGCCACCGCCCAGCAGGCCGCGGCCGAGCCCGTCATCGCCGACACCCGTGTCGCACCGCTCTTCCTGCACATCCGCGTCAAAAAGACGGGTGGCCCCGATCTCTTGTGAGAGTTCTCATGCAGTTGAGGGTGCGGAAAGGTCATCGGGACCGGGGCCACCTGCCCTCGGTAGCCCTTATTGGAAAGGTCGTAGCATCTGCTAAGAGTGCCCTTGCGGCTGTCGTAGTAGCGCGCCATATAGTCACTTCCGTTTCGTTGGCGCAGCGGCTGGGACTTTAAGCTCCTTTAACGATTCGCAGCCGATCTGACTACTCAATTCGGCGATCGTCAGAGGCTTAACTCCAGTGGACTTCGAGTACTCTCTTTGAAGGTACAAAATGTCCGGGTACTCGTAAACGACACAATTTTCGCTGTCAACCAATTGGCCTGTCTTCTCGTTGATTGAAACTTCGCTCAACAGCTCTAAATCCCTGTAGATTCCCAACGTAATATATCCAGGCAGCATTGGCTTCCCATCTTTCGTCGTAAGCAGGTCCAGGGTCACATGCTTGCGATCATTGACATCGATGCCCTGATCTCGCCCGACCTTTCGCGCAAGATCAACTGCTTCTGATGTTGACATAACCATTCTCGAATCGCCTCGATTCGGGGAATGCCCCTGGCAGAGTACCAAGATCTCGCTGGCGGCTACTAACGCCAGAATTAACAGATAAGATCTCATGGGCAATTCATCCTTGTCTTTGTGTTTGCGATATCCCGTACGACCTGATTGCTCCATCCAGGAGTTCCATTTCCTGCTTTCGTTCCACTATTGAATCCCACCTTCTGCAAGTTGCCTGCAAATTGGGAGGGATTGGCTATACCGTTTACAACCTTGCCATACCTTGCGGCGAAGGCTTGAGCGGACCCGAGATACGATGGGAAACCCCAAACATTAATGCTCGGATTTCCGGTTGGATGCATTACACCATTTGAGAGCGCGGGTTGTTGTCCGCCTTCCTCGCTAAAGAATGCATTCTCCTGCGAGGCAAAGCGTCCAACGCCCCACTGCGATTCGTGCGCAGAAAGGCCTAAAATATTTTCTGTAGGTACGTTTAGCTGTTTCGCTACGGAAGCTGCATCTGCTTGATGGGATTTAACGAAATTCACCGCATTCACGTTGTTGCAGAGTTTGCTTGGTTTCATCGGTGTCTGGGGCGTTTGCTGAGGCGTTTTGGCCGCTTGAACCTCCGCGGCCATACCGCCGCCAATTATCGCGCTTTCAGCGCCCCATGCGTAGGTCGCGGTCGATTGACCAATGATTTGACCCCCATAAAGGGCAGTCATCGTGGTTGTGCCCGCCGTGGCTCCGCTTCCCGCGCCTGCGAGGTATGCATCCAACTCCGGCGCAAAATAAGCAGCAACTGCGACCCCAACGTCAATGAGCAAGCTCGACCACCAGGACTTTCCGCTCGGGTCCGTCATATCGATTGGATCGTTCCGTCCGTAGGGATACCGGTTCCATGACTGGGGATCGCTGGGATCGCCGGCCAGCGGGTCGGCGGAGCAGAAGGTCCCGGTGCGGCTGTCGTAGTAGCGCGCCAGCGCGTAATCGAGCCCACTCTCCGAGTCGCGCTGATAGCTGGTAAAGATCCACTTGTTCGTCGTTCCGGATTGATACCATGACTCACCGAACGGAAAAGTCCCATCCTGGGTCAGGATCGACCCGCTGCCATCGGTCGTCAGCCGGACGGAAAGAGCGTCCTGATGGTAATAGGTTGTAGCACCACCGCTGATCATCGCCAGCAGCCCCGTTGTGCTTCCACCCGCAGGGTTGTAGATGTACTCGCGCGATGGCGACGTGGGAGCCGCGCTGTTGTCATACTCGGCAATGACCGAAGAACCGGAGAAGATGCTCACCGTTGTCGTTCCTCCTCCCGATTTAACGACGCGCAGCCCGTTGCCGTCATAGCTGTAGCTTGCGGAGCCGCCGTTGCCGCTGAAGGCCGTCATGCGATTCTCGCCATCGTAGGTCATGTCGTTGGATGGCGGTTCCACAGTCATGTTGCCACTGGAATCGTAGGTATACCCATTTGGCCGGTTCGTTGTCGAGCTGTTCATGCCGTTCGTGCCGAAGGTCAGGCTCGGCTGAGGAACACTACCTGCAGTCGCTGTCTGGCTCCAGCGGTTCCCGAATCGATCATAACTCTCTGCCATGCCCCATTGCGGATACGCCGAGGAGGGCGGGTTGGCCCGGCCTTTCCCATCATCACATCTCGACGGGTTGCCCCGTCCTTGTCGTTCGCTGGCGCGAACGACAAGGGTGGGGCAACCCCGCCGCCAATAGAAGGGTGTCTACCGTGTGCCTTCCTGCTGTGACACGCGGATACTTTTCGTCATTTGCAAGGCAACCTGCTGGTATTCCTCTTGCCGTTTGTCGCCCTCCCAGTTCCTAAGAAGTGTCACTATTTTCCTCCCATGAACCTTACAGAAGAAATCGGTATTGATGACGTTCGGCACGCTGATCGGGGAGTCTCCGGGAGGAACAGCCGATTCTTTTGAAATGATTTCTACTAGCTCGCTACAGCCATTGCCCGCTTCTGTTGGAACATTTCTGTGCGAGAGAACCTTAGTGTCTTGAGTGTAGTAAGCAATCACTTGAGCGAGCGTTTGAGATGAGGATGCTTGAGCCTCCATCACCGTAATATCCGCTTGCCCCTGCTTGATTCCAATGCCTTCAGCTCCGCCTTTTGAGCTGCGAAGTTGAAGGCGATCCGTGGAGATTCCTGCCCTGAACCAGCTTCTCGGATACGAAACGGAAAATCCAGACGAACTATTGAACCGTTGCCATCCTTCCGTGGAGGCAAACGCCGCCGCCCCTAGCATCACATAAAGTGCAAGAATTGCTTTTCGCTTTTGGCTGATCATCATTCCTACTCCTTCTTGCAGGGATAATGGAGCGAATTTGTGTTGGCTCCTTGCTGGTTCATGAAAGTGTTCACATTCTTGAGTCCGGCTGAACAGCCGGCGCCAGAACAATAATGACCGTACAAAGTTGATGTGTTGGTAAAGTCGTAGCCGTTCCGGGGATTCGCGAGGCTATGTCCGGCGGAATTTATTGCCGACTGGAAGCTCGCGAACGGGGAGTTAAGTCCATGGTAGAGAACATTGAAAGCATTGAATTGGCCTGCGGTAATATTCGTCCCAAAGCCCGTTTCAGCCCCCGAAAGCGACACTAATAATCGCGGATCAATATCGTACTGTGCGCCTGCGTTCATCAGGTTTGTGCCCTGGCCAGCCATCGGCGAGTTCTTTGAACTTAGGTATTTATTTAGACTATCTGCGGAAACGGAACATGGCTTTTTGGGTTGCTGCGGGCCTTGTGGCGTTGCCGGCGTCATTGGCGTCTTCGGAGTGTTGGCAGCAGCAGCCATTCCGCCGGCGCTCAGGCCCATGCCGATTGAAGTGGACCAGGAGAATGTTGTCGCGGGATTATCGACGGCCAATACAAATGATCCGGCCGCGGTCTGAGTCATGATGCTTGTCGCTCCGGGATAGACCATGAGGCTGCCATCGGCGGTTGCTGTCGCGCCAAACAACGACGGCGCTATTTCCGGCAGAAACGCGGCGGCAACCCCTACCCCAACATCGATCAGCAGACTCGACCACCAACTCTTGCCGCTTGGGTCCGTCATATCGATGGGATCGTTTCGCCCGTAGGGATACCGATTCCACGACTGCGGATCGCTGGGATCGCCGGCCAGCGGGTCGGCGGAGCAGAAGGTCCCGGTGCGGCTGTCGTAGTAGCGCGCCAGCGCGTAATCGAGCCCACTCTCCGAGTCGCGCTGATAGCTGGTAAAGATCCACTTGTTCGTCGTTCCGGATTGATACCATGACTCACCGAACGGAAAAGTCCCATCCTGGGTCAGGATCGACCCGCTGCCATCGGTCGTCAGCCGGACGGAAAGAGCGTCCTGATGGTAATAGGTTGTAGCACCACCGCTGATCATCGCCAGCAGCCCCGTTGTGCTTCCACCCGCAGGGTTGTAGATGTACTCGCGCGATGGCGACGTGGGAGCCGCGCTGTTGTCATACTCGGCAATGACCGTGGACCCGGAGAAGATGCTCACAGTCGTCGTTCCTCCTCCCGATTTGACGACGCGGAGCCCGTTGCCGTCATAGCTGTAGCTTGCCGAGCCGCCGCTGCCGCTGAAGGCCGTCATGCTCAGCCCCTCGGCCAGAAATGCACCTCTGAGCAGTCGCGCAGCCGCTCGGCCGCACTCTCCGGCGTTATGTCCCGCTGCGGCATTCCCAGCATTTCAAAACCCACCATGAACTTCCGCACCGTCGCCGAGCGCAGCAGCGGCGGATAGAAATGCGCGTGAAAATGCCACTCCGGATGCGCCTCGCCATCCGTCGGTGTCTGATGGAAGCCCATCGTGTAAGGAAAGCTCGTCTCAAACAGATTGTCGAAGCGCGTCGTCAGCCGCTTCAGCGCATCGGCCAGCCCGTCACGCTCGTCGCCCGTCAGCTCCGGCATGGCGCCCAGGTGACGCTTGCTCACCAGCAGCACCTCAAACGGCCACACCGCCCACCACGGCACCAGCGCCATGAAGTGCTCGTTCTCAAGGAGAATGCGCTCCTGCTCAGCCCGCTCGGTTGCCACGTAGTCGCACAGCAGGCAATGCCCCGTCCGCGCCAGATGATCCTTCTGTGCAGCCGTCTCCGCTGCCGGCTCGTCCGGCACAAAGCCCGTGGACCAGATCTGCCCATGCGGGTGCGGATTGCTGGCGCCCATCATCGCCCCGCGATTCTCAAAGATCTGCACGTACTCAATCCAGTCCAGACCGCCCAGTTCCGCGTATTCCTGCGTCCAGGCATCCACCACCCGGCGAATCTCCGCCTGCGTCATGCGGGCCAGCGTCAGGCTGTGGTCGGGATGAAAACACAACACCTTGCAGAGGCCCCGCGCAGGCTCGGCCACCAGCAGCGGCGAGGCCGGCGTCTCATGCGACGCTGGCGCTTCCGGCAGCAGCGCGGCGTAATCGTTTACAAATGTGAAGATTGATTCGTACGCCGGATTCACCGCGCCGCCCGCGCGCTTGTTCCCCGGGCACAGATAACACTCCGGATCATAGGCCACGCCATCCGGCTTTGCTTTTTGCGCCACCTCGCCCTGCCATGGGCGCTGCGTTCTGTGCGGCGACACCATCACCCACGACTGCCGCAGCGGATTCCAGCGACGATGCGGAGATTGCCAACATTTTTCCATGCCTGCTCCCAGCTCAGAATCAGCACACGCGTTTCCAGCAGCCCGGTCGCCGGGAATAGTGGTGGCACCGCCTGTGGACCGCGTGTCACGATAGTTCTACCATAGAGCCCGTATCCACCCCGGCCTCACGGCACAAAGGATCCCTCAGCGCATGCTCTCGGCCCAAGCGATTGTCAGCCTGCACGACCAACTGACCGGCGACTGGCACATTCAGCCCCCACTCCCATCGCCCGCGGCACCACCTGAAGCGCCCACACCATGGCTCGACCGCGTCGCCCTCCAGCACCGCGCCAACTTCGACCTCTGGCACATCGAGGATGAGGCCCGCGCGCCCGGGGCCACGGATGCAAGCCTCGCCGACGTCAAGCGCCGCATTGACCGCACGAACCAGCTCCGCAACGATCTCGCCGAGGAACTTGACCGGGAGTTGCTAGGGTGGCTCGCGCCACAGCAACTCCCCAGCCCCGGCGCTCCACTGCACTCCGAATCGCCCGGCCTCATGATTGACCGACTCTCCATTCTGGCGCTCAAAATCTTCCACACCCGAGAGGAAGCCCAGCGCACCAATGCCCCAGACGGCCACGGCGCCCGGAATCTCGCCCGCCTCGCCATCCTCGAAGAACAGCGCTCGGACCTCGCTGCCTGCCTCGATATCCTCTGGCGTGAGGTTCTTGCCGGGGCGCGCCGCTTCAAGATCTACCGTCAGTTTAAGATGTACAATGACCCTACTCTGAATCCCGCCATCTATCGCAGCGGGCAACAAGAACCCACCCACTGACTGCCTCTCCTGCCCCGCCCCATTGACGCGCGGCGGGGTTCTGCGTATAACAGTGGCTCATGCAGCGCAATTCTTCCGCGCAAGTCTCAGCCCGCTCGTTGTCGGGCTCAGACCTGCCAAATGAAGGTACGCTTACGGCACATCCATGACGCAAGAGGCCCGTTCCGCGGCAACCAGCCGCAAAAAATCTCCCTCCGTGGCGGCTAAGCCCGTCAGCCATTCTTCCACCGCCACGGCACCCGTGTTTCACCAGTACCAGGCTGCCGTTCAGCTGGTCCAGCAGGGCAAATTCGAGAAGGCCATCGCGGCCTTTGAAAAGGTTCTGCCCGCCGCACCGCCCGAGATCATCGAGCGCTGCCGCATGTACATCCAGACGTGCCAGCGCCAGATGAGCGAGAACGGCCTCGCCTTCACCACCCCCGAGGAGCGCTACGATTACGCCATATCGCAGCTGAATGCCGGCTATTTTGACGATGCGGCAGAACAGTTGCAGATCATCCTGGCCGAGCACCCAGACGCTGACTACGCCCTCTATGGGCTGGCTATCCTTGACTCCATCACCGGGCGCGCGCAGGAGTGCCTCGACAACCTCGCCCGGGCCATAGAGCTCAACCCGCGCAACCGGCTCCAGGCACGTTCTGATAACGACTTCCAGAGCATGGTGGACGATCCCCGGTTTACGGAGCTGCTGTATCCTGAAGTTCCGTAAAGGGGACTCGTGGACTCTGCTCGCGCTAATACCGGACCGTCGAACTCTGCCACGCTTGATCCATCTGCAGTGGAGTCTCGCGCCTTGACCGCTGCTGCCCGTTTGCGTGTAGTTGCCATCGGCGGCGGCACTGGGCTCTCCACGCTGCTGCGGGGCCTGCGTCGCCATGTGAGCATACCTGGCCAGCCCACCTCCGAGGCGGCACAAATTGCCGATCTTGCCGCCGTTGTCACGGTTACCGACGATGGCGGCTCCTCCGGTCGTCTGCGCAAGGACTTCAACATGCTTCCCCCGGGCGATCTCCGCAACTGCATGGTCGCCCTCAGCGAAGAGGAGGACGTCCTCACCAAGCTCTTCGCCCACCGCTTCCGCTCCGGCGACACTCTTGAGGGTCACAACTTCGGCAATCTCTTTGTTGCCGCGCTCACTGAACTTACGGGCGACTTTGCCCACGCCATCCAGCTGGCGTCCAAGATTCTTGCCACGCGCGGCCGCATCTACCCCGTCACCACTGCCAACGCCACTCTCGTTGCGCGCATGGACAACGGTGCCTTCGTCCGCGGAGAAACCAGCATCACCGCAAGCCGCCAGCATATCGCCGAGCTCATGCTGGACCCACCCGACGCTGCGGCCGTCCCGGAAACGCTGGATGCCATTGAGCGCGCCGACCTCATCACCGTCGGACCCGGCTCACTCTACACCTCGCTCATCACCAATCTCCTTGTCAAAGGCATCCCAGACGCGCTCGCCCGCGCCCGCGGTGTCCGGGTCTACATCTGCAACCTCATGACCCAGGCCAACGAGAGTCTTGGCCTGTCCGCTTCTGAACACATCAAGCGCATCTACGAGCACACTCACGCCCCCATCTTCGACTACGCCATCGTCAACACAGCGCCGTTCTCATCCACCACCCTGGCCCGCTATGCCGCGGAAAACGCCGCCCCGATCGTTGCCGACATTGACCGCATCCAGGCCCTCGGCGTCCGCTGCATCACCGGCGACTTCGCCGTGGAAGACAACGTCGTCCGCCACGAGGCCAACCGCGTCACCACTTCCCTGCTAGCCCTTGCACGCACGCACCGCCGGCACTCACGCTGACAACCGCGCGAGCTCTCCTATTCTCTTTTTCCCTCCCGGCTGAAAAGGTGTACAGTGTGGGGCAACGCAGCAGCCTCTCGCTGGCGTGCGCAGGAGGGAGTAATGCGGACTTATCGCACTGTTATGGCAGCCGTTGCGTGTCTGTGCGTTCTCGGCATATTTGCCCGGGCACAGGCCCGCAAGCCCGGACTTTACGATGTCACATCCACCATGACCTGGCAGCAGTCCCCATTCCCCAGCGGCATCGGCCCCATGAGCGGGCCACACACAACGCAGGTCTGCGTCACGCAGGAGCAGATAGACAAATACGGAACGACGCCCCCGGAAATGCACGGCGAATGCAAGGTCGAGAACATCGTCAAGAAACCCAACGGCATGACCGCGGAAATGGTCTGCTCCGGGCACATCACCGGCAAGGGTGACATCGAATCCTCGTGGACCGATACCGACCGTGCCACCACCAAGGTGCACTTCACCGGCACCATGCAGATGGGCGGCCCCAATGCCCAACCCATCGAGTGGACCGTGGAAAGCACCTCCGTCTACAAAGGCGCAGACTGCGGCAACGTGCGTCCCATCGAGACAAAGTAGGGGCACTTCGCCACGCAGGACGTTGGGGCTTGAATCAGCTCAGAGAGACGCTTTTGCCTATCCCTCCACCGTTCGCTTCAGTTGTCCGCATGCGGCGTAGATGTCCCGCCCGCGCGGTTTTCGCAGATACACTGGCACGCGTTCTGCCACCAGCACCCGCTTGAATGCTTCCACGGCATCCGGCTTCGGCGTTGCGTAAGGCACCCCCGGCCCGGGATTCCACGCAATCAGGTTCACCTTCACGGGCAGCCCCGTACGCCGCACCAGCCGCGCCACCTCCGCCGCGTGTTCCGGCCTGTCCGTCACCCCGCCCAGCAGCACGTACTCAAACGTCACCCGCTCCCTCGGCCGCAGCCGGACCTTCCGCACCGCATCCACTACCGCGTCAATCGGCCACTTGCGATTGATCGGCATCACCTCACTGCGAATGGCATCATTCGGCGCGTTCAGGCTGATGGCCAGCTTGGGCCTCACATCCGCAGGTTCCGCGGCAAAACGCTCGATTCCCAGCACTATGCCCGACGTGGACACCGTCATCCGCTGTGGGCTGATGCCTACTTCCTTCACCAACAGCCGTACCGCCGCCATGAAGTTGTCGTAGTTCAGAAACGGCTCGCCCATGCCCATGAACACTAAGTTCACGCGGTCCTTGCCTACCTCCACGCCGTGCCTGTCCAGCACGTCCACCACCTGTCCGGCTATCTCGCCCGCCGTCAGGTTGCGTTGCAGTCCCAGCCGCGCGGTAAGGCAGAACTGGCAATTCACCGCGCACCCCACCTGGCTTGAGACGCATATCGTAGCCCGCTGCCAGCTTTTCCCTGCCTCCTCAGGCTCGCTGCCGTCGCCCGCCTCGCCTTCGTCGCCCTCCGGCATCCATACGGTTTCAACGGCCTCCACAGCGGCAGCCACGGGTCTGTCGCCGGTGGTTCCCGTCTGTGCCTGGGGTGCCTGGCACTGCACCAGATAACGCTCCGTCCCGTCCGACGAAACGTACGTCTGTAGAATTCTCGGCCGGCCCACCTCCCAGCCTTCAGCCACCAACCTTCGGCGCAGGGCAACCGGCAAGGTGGTCATGCCTTCAATACTTATAACTCGCTGACGATACAGTGCTTCTGCAAGTTGCCGCGCGCGCCAAACCGGCTCCCCCATCCCTGTCATCAATCCGGCCAATGCCTCCCCATCCAGGCCGAAAAGGGGCCTCCGGCTTTCCTCCGCCGTTGATATGGCGTCTAATTGAAGCAGATGACTGTTCTGTGAAATCACGGCTGGGCTCAGCATAGAGCATTTCTTCTCCTCGTGCAGCCCAGGCTACTTCCTTCTTCAGGCTTTCAACCCGACAGACACTTGAAAACTCGCTCTCTGGTACCCTCAGTACTCAGCTGGCCTACAATCGAACTCGATAAATGACGATGAGCACCAAGCGTAATCTTCGCCGTACCGTGTTACCCAACGGCCTGATTGTCCTGACCGAACGGATGGACCATCTGCGCTCCGTAGCCATGGGTGTCTGGATCAAGTCCGGCTCCCGCTGCGAGCCGGCGGAGACCAACGGCATCTCCCACTTCGTGGAGCACATGCTCTTCAAGGGCACCCGCTCCCGGTCTGCCCAGCACATCGCCCGGGAAATGGACTCCATCGGCGGCAACCTTGACGCATTTACAGGCAAGGAAACCATCTGCTTCAACGTAAAGTCTCTCTCTGAGCATGTGCCCATCGCCATGGACGTCCTCGCCGACCTCGTTCTCAACCCCGTCTTCGCCTCCGCTGACATTGAACGCGAGCGTGGCGTCATTCTCGAGGAAATCAAGATTGACGAAGACAATCCCGACATCCTCGTCCACGAGCTCTTCACGCAGAACTTTTGGAAGGACCACCCCCTCGGGAAGCCCATTCTAGGAACATCCACCACCGTCAACCGGCTTGACCAGCAGCACCTCTTTGATTACCACGGCGGCCGTTTTCTCGGCAGTAACATGGTTTTTTCCGCTGCCGGCAATCTTGAGCATGACAACTTCGTCGAGGCCGTCGCTAAAAAATTCGCCTCCCTGCCTTCCGGCCATGTCGTGAGCGAGGATAAAGCCCCCGAAGCCAGCGCCCGCATTATTCTGCGCAACAAAAAGGCCCTCGAGCAGGTACAGATCTGCCTAGGAGTGCCCGCTCCGCCCATCACGGATGAAAATCGCTACGCCGCGCTGGTCCTCAACACCGCGCTGGGCAGCGGCATGAGCTCACGCCTCTTCCAGACCATTCGCGAAGAGCGCGGCATGGTCTACTCCATTTACTCTGACCTCAGCCCCTACCGCGACACAGGCACCCTGTGCGTCTATGCCGGAACCGCCGCCGGGAAGGCGCTGGAAGTCATCGATCTTATCCTCGCCGAGTTCTGCAAACTCAAGCAGGCCCCCATGAGCCATGAGGAGCTCACCCGCTCCAAAGACCAGCTCAAGGGCAACATTCTCATGGGACTTGAAAGCTCCAACTCGCGCATGGCTAACCTCGCCCGCCAGGAAATCTACTTCGAGCAATTTTTTACCGCCGAAGAGATCATCCAGCGCATCGACGCAGTGGATGCCGCTCAGGTGCAGGCCATGGCCCAGCGACTCTTTGACCCCGCGCACATCGCCGTTACCCTACTCGGCCGACTCGACGGCATCAAGCTCAATCGCTCGCGTCTGGTCTGCTGAGGCTTCTTCTTCCGCGGTGCCCAGCCCGAGCGTCCGATTTCCCTTTTGCGTCTATAGGTTGTAGCATTTTGTCGAACAGGCCGGTCCACCGGTCAGCATCACGAGGCATCAGAATCGCATGAAGTGCAATCACCCTTTCTCCAACCGGAACAGTGACAAGCGGCCCAACGGCTTCACGCTCATGGAGCTGCTCATCGTCATTTCCATCATCCTCATCCTGATGCTGGTGGCCATTCCTACCGCGGGCAAAATTCGCAAGCACGCCAACGAGCTCTCCGCGCAAAAGTCCCTCCAGACAATTCAGGAAGCCCAGACGATGTACGAATCCACCTATCCCACGTCAGGATTCGCCTGCACCCTTCAGGCCCTCGCCGGGGACCCCAATGCCGGGCCACCCAGCGCCACCGCTGCCCAAGTGATCAACGGTGAGCTTGCCACCGGCATCAAGTCCGGCTACATCTTCAACATCACCAATTGCACAAAGGTGACAGTGAACAACGCCGAGCGCGTCACCAGCTACACCGCTACCGCCGTGCCCGCCACCCCAGGCAAGACCGGTGACCGCGGATTCTGCCTCGACTCCGGCGGCGCGATGAAGGCTGATCCTGCCGGCGGCACCAACTGCACGGTCATGGTGCAGTAGGCATGTTCGGCCACCTCCGGCGCGGCGGCACATTGGTCGCCGCGCTTCTCCTCTTGTCTGTTCATTCTTTTGCCCAGAGCAAGCCGCCCAGCGTGCACGACGTTGCCCAGCGCGTTGACCGTCACTACAACCAGCTTCGCTCTCTTAAGGCTGGATTCACCGAGACCTACGAAGGTATGGGCATGTCGCGCGTCGAGAGCGGAACCCTCTTCCTGCTCAAACCCGGCCGCATGCGCTGGGAGTACAGCTCCCCCGCCGGCAAGCTCTTCCTCCTCGACGGCAAGTATGCGTGGTTCTACACCCAGGGCGATCCGCAGGTACAACGCATCCCCGCCAAGCAGCTCGACGATCTGCGCTCGCCTCTGCGCTTCCTGCTCGGCCACACTCAGCTTGAGAAGGAGCTCACCGGCCTCAGGATCACGTCCGCTGCCAACGGCCAGTTCACCCTTGCCGGCGTGCCCACAGGCCAGCAGCAGCGCATCCACCGCCTCGCGCTCACCGTCACGGCCACAGGATCCATTACGTCCATTGAGATTGAAGAAGCCGATGGCTCCATCACGCGCTTCACCTTCACCGCCGAGGAGCCAAATGCTGCCGTCTCCGCGGCCGCCTTCCGCTTCACGCCCCCACGCGGAGTACCCATCGTGGACGCTCTGCCGCCCGTATAGCCACACCCTTGCACCAGCGTGCTAGACTTCCCCTGCATCCTTAGCCAGTCACGCCGTCGTTGCCCGCCGCTCACCTGTCAGCGCATGCACGATGTCCTTGGCTCACGATGCACGGAGAGAGAACGCCATGCAGCCTGATTCCAGCCCCCTCACGCGTCGCCGTTTCATGCAGGCCGCAGGTGCCGCGGTAGCCCTTACCTCCAGCCCATTCGCCTATGCGCGTCGCGTCTCTCCGTCCAATCGCATCACGATCGGCATCATCGGCTGGGGCATGATAGCCCCCACCAATACCAAGGCCTTTCTGTCTTATGACGACTGCCAGGTCGTTGCCGCCTGTGACATCCACACCGGCCATCTCCAGGCAGCGGTTGATACGATTAACACCCATTACGGCAATAAGGACTGCCGCGCCTACCACGATTACCGCGAAATGATTGCCCGCGACGACATCGACGCAGTCATGATCGCCATCCCCGACCACTGGCACGCCATCGTCGCCACGCACGCTGCCAATCGCAAGAAGGACATCTACGGCGAGAAGCCCCTCGCTCGCACTATCGCAGAACAGCAGGCCATCGTGCGCGCCGTCCAGCAGAACAGCATCATCTGGCAAACCGGATCCTGGCAACGCTCACTCCCGCAATTCCACAAAGCAGCGGAGATCGTACGCAGCGGCCTCATCGGCAACGTCACCAACGTTGAGGTCGGCCTTCCCGGCGCCCCTCACGACTTCCCCAACACCGTGCCCGCGCTCCTCAAGCGCCTCTCTGTCCTGCCCGACAAAATCACCAGTCCTGAGCAGATTCTTCCTGGCACGCGCGCATGGGACCTCGCCGTCACCCCACCTCCGCCAGAACTCGACTATGACACCTGGATCGGTCCTTCGCGCATGGAGCCTTACATCGACGCGCGTGTCTACCAGAACTGGCGCTGGAACTACAACACCGGCGGCGGCCAGCTTCTCGACTGGATCGGCCACCACGGCGACATCGCGCACTGGGGCCTAGGCTTTGACTCCACCGGCCCCTCCGAGGTCGAAGGCTACGGCGAGTTCCCTGCCGCCAATGCCGTCTGGAATGCCGCAACCAAATACACCATCGCCTGCACGTACAAGAAGGAGGTCACCGGCTACGCCAATGATGTACACATGACCATCGCCGGCGGTTCACCCGCCATCGCCATGGGAACCAAGTGGATTGGCACGGACGGTTGGGTATGGGTCGACCGCAGCGGCTTCGATGCCTCCAACCCCGAATGGGTCAAGGAAGAAGCACTGCCCGATAGCCAGCGCAAGGTCCGCCTCTACGAGTCAAAAGAGCACCGCCGCAACTTCCTGGACTGCGTCAAGTCCCGCAAGCCCACCATCACGCCCGTCGAGACCGCGCACCACTCCACTATCCCCGGCCACCTCGGCCTCATCTCCATGCTTACCGGCCGCAAAATTCATTGGGACGTCGCAAGAGAAACCATCCTCAACGATCCAGCCGCTAGCGAATTACTCACACGCGCCTACCGCGCGCCCTACAAGCTCGGATAGAGGCCTGCATCTCTATTGCAGGCACTCGCCTCACTCGTACCGCAGCGCCTCAATTGGGTCCAGGTTCGCCGCGCGCAACGCCGGGATCATCCCGCTGACCACGCCCGTCACTGCCAGTATCAGCGTGGCGACTATCAGCGATGCGGGCGATATCTTCAGGTAGATATCCGCCGCTTCGGCATGCTCCGCGATTGCGCTGTAGAACGGAATCCTGCCCACCAACACTGACACCAGATACGCCAGCACGATCCCGCTCAGCCCACCCACGCCCGTGATGACAAATGCCTCGGCAAGAAACTGCATCAGGATATGCCGCTTCCGCGCGCCTAAAGCCTTTTCCACGCCAATCTCGCGCGTCCGCTGCTGCACCGCCACCAGCATGATATTCATCAGGCCGATGCCGGCAATGCCCAGCGTCAGCGCCCCCACCAGCGACAGCAGAACCTGCAGCGCCAGCGACAGAATCTGAAACTGATGCAGCTGCGTCATCAGGTTTGCTACAAAGATCGCGTTATGATCCGTCGGCCTGAAGTGATGCGCAGCGCCCAGCGTAGCACGCAGATTCTGCTCCGCCAGTTGATGGTTCCCCCGGTAGTTGAACCAGATGGCATCCAGATATTTTGTGTCCTTGACGTCGCTCATCGTGCTGTAAGGAACATAAATCTGCCGGTTGCGGTCATTTTGTTCGCCGCCCTCCTGCATCTTCGGCTTCAGCACACCCACAATCGTAAACAGCACGCCGTTCAGACGAATGCTTTCGCCTATTGCCCAGCCACCTGAGAACAACTTCTCCTTTGACTCTGACCCGATCACGCACACGTGCGCACGTTGCTCCTCTTCCATGCCATTGAAGAAGCGCCCCTGATCCACATCCAGCTTCCAGATCTCCTGGAACACGGGAAACACGCCGTTCACCGTCCACGTGTAGGAGTGCAGCTCATTCTGCACCGTCACATCCTTCTGAACCCCCGGCGATACGTGCTCAATTCCGGGCACCGACATCGCGATGCGGTCTACATCATCCTGCGTGAACCGCACCTGCGCGCCTGACTTCTCGCCTCCCGCCTGCTCGCTCGTCCGCCCCGGGAAGACACCGATAATGTTCGTGCCCCATTCGGCAAAAATGGCCTCAATTGCCCGGCTGAAGCCCGCTCCATACGCCAGCAGCAGCACCACAGTTGCAATGCCCCACGCCATGCCGATCATGGTGATGGCAGTGCGCCGGCGGTTGTAGACCATCGCCTCCCAGGCCTGTCCCCAGATGTCTTTGAACATGGTCCGCGTCCTTCCTGCCCTATTCGCGCCGCAGGGCCTCTATAGGCTCAAGCTGTGCCGCCTTGCTCGCCGGATACAACCCCGCGGCCACACCGCTCAACACCAGCGAACCAAGAGCCAGCGCCGCCGACCACGGAACCAGCCGTGGCGGATCCCAGCCCGGCATCTTGTCCGTCAACGCCAATTGCAGAAGACCCATAAAGCCCGCTGAAAGAGCTATCCCGATCAGCCCGCTTAATCCTGTCAGCAGCAGTCCTTCCCAGAAGAACTGTGCAAGGATGCTGCGCTTTGTTGCGCCTAGCGCCTTCAGTAGCCCAATCTCCCGCGTCCGCTCCGTCACTGACACCAGCATGATGTTGATGATGCCCACTGCGCCCAGCCCCAGCGTCACAATGCCCACTCCGCCCAGGAACACATCCATCGCCGTGAAGATTGCGCCAATCATCTTCTCTTCCTGGATGGTGTCCCATTCGTTGAATGCGTCCTTCATGGATGGGTCGAACCCGTGCCGTTTGGCAATCACACGATGTACCGCAGCCGTTGCCGCGACGATCTCGCCCTTTGTTGTCGGCTGGTATTGAATTGAGGTCAGCGCATCCTGCGCAATGTTTTCGCCCTTCAGCGGAAACATCTCCTGCATTGTGGTCACAGGAAGATAAACCTTCCGGTCGTCGTAGTCGTTGTTATTCCCGCGGCTGATCTTGCCCACCGACCCAACCACCGTGAACGTCGTGCCATTGATGGTGATCGTCTCGCCCAGCATCGGCCGTCCGTTAAAGAGTAGGCCCGCAGTCTTAAAGCCAAGCACGGCCACGCGACGCCGCTCTTCCAGATCGCTCGCGCTGATAAAGCGCCCCGTTGCCATAGGGATAAACCGCACCGAAGGATAGTTCGGTTCCACGCCCGTTACATGGCTCGACGTATTGTTCCACTGGCTTACTTCGTAAAGGTCAGAGCGGCTCAGCTCCACCGTCACTGCGCGCAGTTCTCGCAGTTGCCGCAGAGCATTTGCATCGCCCATCGTCAGCTGATACGGCCGCATCCCGGTATGCTGGTTCGCAACGGCTGGAATGGTGCCGTTGAACATCATCACCAGGTCATTGCCCAGCGTCTCCAGTTGCCGGTGCTGCCCCGAGCGAAACCCCTCGCCAAGTCCCACCAGCACCAGCAGCGAACCCACCCCCCACGCAATTCCGAACATTGTCAGAAAGCTGCGCAGTTTGTTCGCCGCAATCGCGCGAAACACCTGACCGAGTGTGTCACTGAATGTCTGCATGGCCGCTCGACGCCCAACAGCGCGCGTCGAAAAGGAATACGCCACAACGCAGCCCGCGGTTCCAGCAAATTTTTCCTCATCGGTTGCAACTACTTTTCTCAATCACCTGCAGCACAGTGCTCGCCGCTATTTCTCATAGTGATAGAAGCCACGCCCTGTCTTGCGCCCCAGCCACCCCGCATCCACCATGCGCACCAGTAGCGGGCACGGCCTGTACTTTGGATCGCCAAAACCCTCCTGCAGCACGCGCATGATGTCCACGCACACATCCAGACCGATAAAATCCGCCAGCGTCAACGGGCCCATCGGATGCGCCATGCCCAATTTGAAGACTTCATCCACCGCTTCTGCCGTCGCCACACCTTCCATCACCGCAAACGCCGCTTCGTTAATCAGCGGCATCAGCACGCGATTCGACACGAATCCCGGCGCATCGTTTACCTCTACCGGCGTCTTGCCCAGTTGCCTGGCCAGCGCATGCACGGTCTCAAAAGTCGCATCAGTCGTCGCCATGCCGCGCACCACCTCCACCAGCGCCATCACCGGCACCGGGTTGAAGAAGTGCATGCCGATGACCTGCCCCGGCCTTTGCGTCAGCGCCGCCAGCCGAGTAACGGAAATCGACGACGTATTCGTTGCCAGGATGGCGTCCGGCGCGAGAATCTTGTCCAGCGCAATGAAGATCTCGGCCTTCATCTCCAGCCGCTCCGGCGCGGCCTCCACCACAATCTCTGCTCCTGCCAGCGTCGCGCGATCCAGCGTTGGCGTGATCCGCGCCAGCGCAGGTTCGACCTCCGCCTCCGCAAGCTTGCCCTTCGCTGCTTCGCGACCCAGATTCGTTCGAATCTGCCCCAGCGCCCGATCCAGAAAGCGCTGCTCCACATCGCACAGCGTCACCGTGAAGCCCGAACGCGCAAACACGTGGGCAATGCCCGAGCCCATTGTGCCCGCGCCCACCACACCAACTTTTGTAATGGCAGTCATGCTCTCCCTCCTGCACACAATGCAACTAGGGAGTGTAGCAGGCTGGAGCAGTGCATGGACGCACCGCTCAACAGCCCGCTTTGCATAGATGGAAAATGCTATTGCTTACTCGCCGCTGTTCGTCTCCGGTTCCAGATGCATGCGCTCCGTCACCGTCAAAATCAGCACCGAGCCCGCATCCAGATTCACCTGCGGATGGCTCACCAGCAGATGGGTCGTCACCAGACCTGCGCCAATGATGCTGCCCGCCAGAGCTCCCACCGGGCCTCCCAGCAGCGCGCCCGTAGCAGCGCCGCCACCCACTCCGCCTGCGTACTCAAGGCTGTTTTTCTTCAATTGCGAGTCCGGCCCGATCTCGCCCTCAGCCCCAACCCTGGCGCGGGAGCCTGGTGTCGAGTTCACCTCCGCATGTAGTGCGTAGCGCATTCCGCCCGGCAGTTTCACCGTCTCCGGCCGCAGGTAGAGCGTTCCACGCCCACCCAAGTGCCCCGCTGACACGTCCACCACTTTCCCGTCGATCTCCGACCCAGCCGGGATCACCACATGGTCGCCCTGCACTACATCGCTTGCCACCGTACTGCTGAAGCGCTCGCCCTGCTGGCTAAAGTTACTGGAAAGATCATTCTTCAGCCGCACACGAATCATCGTCCCCTCACCCAGCTCATTCGGCCCCAGCGGAGCGGGATGCACAATATCCGCATCTGGATCCGGCGCTGTCGCACGCTTGGCCAGTACCGGCGTCGCCGGCGTCTCCTGCTCCGGTGTCGCAGCCTGAACAATCCCAGCATCCGTGCCGTCTGCGTCCTTCCGCGCCTGCTGCGCTTTGCCTGCTGTCGCTGGTTTCGTTGCAGGGGCTGCCTGCGCGGGAACCGCCGATTTGGCCGTCACCACAGGGTGAGCGGGTGAGGGCTTCACCTCCGCCGTTTCACTCGTCACAATCACGTCATCTGCCGGCGGATTCGACACTCCCTGACGGGGATTCGTCTGGCTCGTTTGCTGCGCCATCAACGCTGACGACGCTCCGGCCAACAGTGCACACGTAATGAGTAACCGATACATCCTTTTACTCCCTCTCGCGAACAAGGCTATCTTTCGCTTTTTAGACCCCGTCGGCGGCGAAAAGTTTCCGGCGAACAGTGTGCGAATATCCGCAGCACGCTACACACCCAATATGATGCTAGTGCTTTCCAGCCCGGTTGACTGCATGCTCCCTCCGCAGGGTGCTTCAAACGCTAAGAATCAGCAATGACACCCCTCTCCGCCGCGCTATGGAAATCGTGCCTAACCCTCGCTGTGATCGTCGCCACACCGTCCGCCAAGGCCCAGTTTGTTAGAATCTCAGCGGTACATCTGCATTTTTCGCGCTGGACGGACGACAACATGCATCACCAACACGGGCTTCTGCACATGATTCACAGCACTGCCGGAGAAGCTCTCCCCGTGGATCGCCGTCCTAAACTGAACGACCGGCTGCTACACCATATTGCGAGGACAGAAATGACTGAGATTGTTGCCATACGCGCGCGTGAGGTTCTGGATTCACGCGGCAACCCCACCGTGGAAGCGGATGTAATTCTTGAAAGTGGCGCCATGGGCCGTGCCATCGTGCCATCAGGCGCTTCCACCGGCGAGCATGAGGCCGTGGAGCTTCGCGATGGCGACAAGAGCCACTATCTCGGTAAGGGAGTTCTGCAGGCAGTTGCCAACGTGGAAACCGTCATCGCCCCTGAACTCGAAGGCATGGACGCCGCCAATCAGCGCCTCATCGATCAGACCATGATTGCGCTCGATGGCACCGCCAACAAAAGCAAGCTCGGCGCCAACGCCATTCTCGCCGTCTCCATGGCCGCCTCGCGCGCCGTTGCGCAGACTCTCGAAATTCCCCTTTACCGCTACCTCGGAGGCATCAACGCCAGTATCCTTCCCACTCCCATGCTGAACGTCCTCAACGGTGGGGCCCATGCTGACAACAACGTGGACTTCCAGGAATTCATGATCATGCCAGTCGGCGCTGAGCGTTTCTCAGAAGCCCTGCGCTGGGCTGCAGAGACCTTCCATACCCTCAAGGGTGTGCTTAAGAAAAGAGGCTACAACACCTCTGTCGGTGACGAAGGCGGATTCGCTCCCTCGCTCAAGTCCAACACTGAAGCCATCGAGGTCATTCTTGAGGCCATCGAGCAGGCCGGCTACAAGCCCGGCGAGCAAATTGCCATCGCCCTCGACCCCGCTTCCAGCGAGTTCTACGACAAGGACAAGAACAAGTACGTCTTCAAGAAGAGCGACAAGCGCGAGCTCTCCAGCGAAGAGATGGTCAACTTCTACGAAAGCTTGATTCGCCAGTATCCCATCGTTTCTCTCGAAGACGGCCTGGCCGAAGACGATTGGGAGGGATGGCGCATTCTCACCGACAAGCTCGGCAGCCGCATTCAGCTGGTAGGCGACGACATTTTCGTCACCAACACCACACACCTCCAGCGCGGCATCGATGAAGGCGTCGCCAACTCCATCCTCATCAAGGTCAATCAGATTGGCACCGTCACTGAGACACTGGATTGCATCGACCTCGGCCGCCGCTACGGATACACCTCCGTCATCTCGCATCGCTCCGGCGAAACCGAAGATGCTTTTATCGCCGATCTCGCCGTCGCCACCGGCGTAGGCCAGATTAAGACCGGCTCCGCCAGCCGCACGGACCGCATCGCCAAGTACAACCAACTCCTCCGCATTGAAGAGGAGCTCGGCGCCGGTGCAGTCTTCCTCGGCCTTGAAGGGCTCAACTACAACGACTGATATAGCATGATCGGCGTACCCCAGACTCCGCGATCGGGGTTTGGGGCGCCGCCCGGTCCAACACACAACGGCCAAGCCTCAACCTCTCTTCCCAGCGACTCCAATCGCTTCTGACCAAGGAAAAAGCCGTGTCCATTTTCAAGCATCCCCTTCTTCTCACCATCCTCGACGGATGGGGTTATCGCGCCGAAACAGAAAACAACGCCATCGCTCTCGCCCGCAAGCCATCCTATGACAAGCTGCTGCGCGAGTTCCCCAATACCCTCATCCGCGCCTCGGAGCACTTCGTCGGCCTGCCTGATGGTCAGATGGGCAACAGCGAGGTCGGACATCTCAACATCGGCGCCGGACGCATCGTACAAATGGACATCACCCGGATCGATGCGCAAATCGCCTCAGGCGAATTCCAAAAGAATCCCGCCATCGTGCAAGCCATGCATCGCGCGCGTGAGAACGGCCGCCAGCTTCATCTCTTTGGCCTGGTCTCCGATGGAGGCGTCCACTCCCACCAGGAGCATCTCTATGCCTTGCTCCGCGCCGCGCACGAGCACGGCGTAGAGCGCGTCTTCGTCCACGCTTTCATGGACGGACGGGACACTCTGCCCACCTCCGGCGCAGGCTACATCGCTGCGCTCGAGCAGAAGATGCGCGAGTATGGCGTCGGCAAAATCGCCAGCGTCAGTGGCCGTTACTACGCCATGGACCGCGACAAGCGCTGGGAGCGCGAACGCAAGGCCTTCGATGCCATGGTACACGGCAAAGCCGATGGCGGCGCCTATGCCAACCCCGTCGCCCGCATCAAAGAGAGCTACAACGGCGGCACCACCGACGAGTTCCTCGTTCCCTTCGTCGTCACTGACGCCGCCGGCAAGCCCGTCGGCCAGATCCGCGATGAAGACGTCTGCATCAACTTCAACTTCCGCGCCGACCGCGCCCGCCAGATTACCCGCGTCCTCGCCCGCGAAAGCGGCCTCAACAAGAAAGGCGGCCGTGATCTCGATGCCTGGGAGTCTCTTGACGAGGTCATTCCCCGCTCCGAGATCCCGAAGAACCTCCACTACCTCTGCATGACGCAGTATGACAAGCTCTACGAGTTACCCCTAGTCATCCTCCCCGAGTCGATGGACAACATCCTCGCCAACATCCTTTCCGCCCATCACCTGCGCAACCTGCGCGTGGCCGAAACGGAAAAATTTGCGCACGTCACCTACTTCTTTAATGGCGGCATTGAAGTACCCTTCCCCGGCGAGGAGCGAATGCTGATTCCCTCACTCAAAGTCGCCACCTACGACCTTGCACCGGAAATGAAGGCCGAGGCAATCGGTGACACCATCGTCAAAGCTGTCAACGACACGGCCTTTGACCTCATCGTCGCCAACTTCGCCAACGCCGACATGGTTGGCCACTCCGGCAAGCTCGAGCCCACCATCAAAGCCATTGAAGCCGTCGATGCCCAGCTCGGGCGCATCTACAAAGCCGTGAAGGAAAAGAACGGAAGCTGGCTCATCACCGCCGACCACGGCAATGCCGAGCTTATGGTCGATCCCGTCACAGGCGGCCCGCACACGGCGCACACCACTAACCCTGTACCTTTCATCTACATCAGCGAAGAGGCCAGCAACTACCGCCTGCGCAACGACGGCTCCCTGCGCGACATCTCGCCGACGCTGCTCAACCTGCTCAAGCTCGGCCTGCCCAGAGAAATGACCGGCGGCGACCTCCGCGTGCCACTTGTGAAGTAGGCCCAGTGAGAGAGATGCAAGGAGGCGAAGCCAAAAGGCTTCGCTTTTCTTCCAGGATCCTTCTGGGTTTGCTACTTCTATCCCTATTTTCTATTTAATTTTCCACCTGCGCGTCAGTATGACATGCTAGTAGACGTCTTCTGCTTCCCCTAGTTCCTTAAGTTTTTAGATGCAGTTCCCACAAGCCCGGGATTCGAGGAGCGGCAGCAAATGGAAGAGTCAAGCCGCCTGTTTTTGCCAGAAATCGAGTTGGAGTATGCACATGCTACTGACGCAGATGGAACAGACAGATAGCGAGAAAGCGAACAGAAGGACAAATTTGGGCTGGTACTTTGTTTTTTTTGTGATCTCTGGATTCTGCGGATTGGTTTACGAGGTGGTCTGGGTTCGACTGGCAATGGCGAGCTTTGGCGTAACCACAGCCCTCGTTTCCATAGTAATTTCAATGTTCATGGCCGGTCTTGGGCTGGGCTCATGGGGTGCGGGCAAGTTCGCCCACGGAAATCTAAAATCCGGCGGGCCGCGTGCTCTGCAATGCTATTCCGCCGCAGAGTTTCTGATTGGCATATCGTCTCTTGCGGTCCCCTACCAGATCAAGCTAGGCCGCCAGTTGTTGTTGCATGCAGGAAGTCTCGGAACATGGCAATCCTGGCACTACTATGTCTTAGCTGGCATCGCGGTCGCCGTCACATTAATTCCCTGGTGCGCCTGCATGGGAGCTACATTCCCGCTGCTAATGGCGGCCATTCGACTCACTGCCGCGCAAGGTTCCGAACGATCTTTTAGCTACTTGTATCTCGCCAACTTACTTGGCGCACTTGTAGGTACTCTAGCCTCAGCCTTCATCTTGATTGAGCTGCTTGGCTTCCAGGGAACGCTCTACGTCGCGGGTTGCCTGAATGCATTGCTGGCGCTGTTAGCCCTCGCCATGAGCTTCCGCGTGGTCTCTTCCCCTACGACCGAGAAGCCGGCCGCCCAAATTACGACACAGATGAAGCTCTACGGGCTTCCCAAGATGGCCGCTCTGTTTCTCTTGTTCACGACCGGACTCGTCAGCATGGGCATGGAGGTCGTCTGGATCCGTCAGCTCACTCCCTACCTCGGCAATGTTGTTTATGCCTTCGCGGAGGTCCTTGCGGCGTATCTGCTGGCCACTTTTGTGGGATCGCAGGACTACCGCTCTTGGGCCCACTCGCACCAGCCCAGCGAGAGTGCCTCAGCATGGAGTCTGCTCACCCTCTTCGCCGTGATCCCGGTTGTCATCGCTGATCCCTTTCTGTCCTTGGGAGGCTTTGCGCCCCGTGGCGGATTGCGCCTCTCTGCCATCGTGCTCTTCTGCGCTATGGCAGGTTTTCTCACGCCCTTGCTAGTGGATTCCTGGTCATCAGGCGATCCCGATCGAGCAGGAACCGCCTATGCCGTCAATATTGCTGGCTGCATTGTCGGTCCCCTCGTGGCTGGTTTCTGGCTCTTGCCCACGCTAGGTGAACGCTGGGCAATCCTTGTTCTCTCACTTCCTTTATTTGGGATAGCCGCCCTGACGGCGCTTCGAAAACAAGCCAAAACGGATCAAAAGGCGTCTACTTTTAAGCCAAAGATCAAGTTTGCCCTCGCAACCATCGCGGCAATCCTTCTGTTCAGTGTCAGCCATGACTTCGAATCTCTATTCGCGCAGCGTATGGTGAGAAGAGATTACGCCGCCACCGTGATTGCAACAGGAAAGGGATTTGACAGAAACCTCTTGGTGAATGGGGTCGGAATGACAAATTTAACTCCGATCACCAAGTATATGGTCCACATGCCGCTCGCATTCATGTCCAGACGCCCACAAAATGGCCTCGTAATCTGTTTTGGAATGGGGACAAGCTTCCGCTCCATGCTGTCATGGGGAATTCCTACTACGGCAGTCGATTTGATCCCGAGTGTTCCTGCACTCTTTGGCTATTACCACGCCGATGCACAGCTGTTGGAGAGTTCACCATTGGCACGAATTGTGATCGATGATGGCCGGCGCTTCCTCGACAGCTCATCTCAGACATTCGATGTCATCGTCGTAGACCCGCCTCCGCCTCCGCAAGCGGCCGGTTCCAGCTTGCTTTACTCTCGTGAATTCTATGACGTCGTTAAACGGCATTTGCGAACCGGTGGTATTCTGCAAATTTGGTACCCGCAGATTGAAGGTGATACGGCTACCACGGCTTCCATCACCAAAGCACTCATACAGTCTTTTCCTTACGTGCGGGCCTTCCGAGGGTACGATAGAAGGACAGGGGGGGATGGGTCAGGGGAGTATGGGCTTCACTTCCTTGCCAGCACGCAGCCAATTCCGATCACATCAAGCTCGGTCCTGGCAGCGCGCATGCCTCCTGCGGCGGCAAGTGATTTCGTAGAATGGGGCCCGGAAGCAACTCCCGAACAACAGTTCGAATTTGTCCTCTCACACGAAGTATCGTTGAAGAAACTCATTGCCGAAGACCCTCAGGTTCCGGCACTACAAGATGACCATCCAATTAACGAATATTACATGCTGCGCACCTGGTTTCATTTCTATAGATGACAAGCCCATCTTTGTGAACAGGCCCTAATCTCCACTGAGTTACACGAGGAATTCCTACTGATTCACCCGGTAGTTCTTGTTGGAATAGCCAGGCGTTCACTGCCAGCTAGGAGATCGCAGCTTCTCCGCCAGATGCACGAGGGCCTCCCGCAAGGGAGGCCCTTTGAGCTTCATCATCGAAGCTCGACTTTACCGCGGGCGCAGTGACTTGATCGCTGCTGGCAGCCTTGCTTCGAGCATCTTGGCCCGTTCAGCCGCGATGCCCCCCAGATACGCCGGCGCAGGCGTCGCCGTCAACACCAGCAGAAACGCGATGACCGAGAAGCACACACCCGCAATGGCGGCAGACACCAGCATCTCGTACATGGAAGAAATATCCAGCCCCAGCACGTTAAACGCAACGTGCTCCAGCGGCTTGATATGCCGGATCACCGCCAGCGCAAACAGTGAGAAGAAGACAGAAAGTGCAGTCAGAATAAAAAGCGTGACATCGAGGCTGCGATGGAACTTCTGCCTTGAGCTGCACCGAGCACACTCGGCCAGATGATGTTCATAATCCCTGCGCATCTCGGGAGAGATACCGGAAATGTCATAGCGCCAGCTCGCCAGAATTGAGCCAACCACTTGATCCGTACATCGTGTTCTCGTCATAAGCATTTGACCCACTTTGCAAAGGATACGCTTCGGCGCCTTGCGCAAGCGGCTCATCTCGCAATGGACCAATCGCGCATTTGGATGCAACATCCGCCTGAGCAGATGTTCAAACCTCACAATCCAAAAAGCTTCACCGAAGCGCCATTACTCCAGCGCATTTCGTGCGGTCCACCTGGTACTGAGTAATACCTAGTAACAATTGTAACCTGATTTACCTAAAAACAAACAGGAACTAACGGCATGTGTTGCTCTGCAAGCAATAGGTGATTCGCCAGCAGGCTCGCTCGGGCGCTTAGAGCACGCTCAGCTGTCACCCTCGCAAGTTCAGGATGATTATTGCTTTCAGACAGATGGCCAAGAATGATGTATCCGGCCAGCCCGTCATATTCGTTTTCCAGGAACGCTGCCGCCGCATCGTTCGAGAGGTGCCCTACCCTCGATAGCACTCTCTGCTTCACTGACCAAGGATACGGTCCGTCCCGCAGCATCTCCAGATCATGGTTGGACTCCAGCAGCAGCAAGTCCAGCCCTTTCAGCTGGGTCTTCACGTTGGGTGGCATGTAGCCCAGGTCCGTTGCCAGTGCCATGCGCACGCCCTCTGCCTCCAGCACAAATCCCACAGGGTCCACCGCATCGTGCGGAATCGTGAATGTCTGGATGGCAATATCGCCGACCTGGAATGCCTTGCCTGCCTCAAAATACTCCACCGCAGGCAGCCAGGTCGGATCCTTCAGTGCCACCGGCTCCGCGCCCATCTCCCGCACTGCCGCCCCTGTTACTTCCTGCCCCACAGCCAGCTCGGCGTCGTCTGCTTCGCCCTCAGTCGCACCCGCGTCCGCCTCCGCTTCTCGCGCCACTGCCTGCTGCCTGCACTGCTCCAGCCACTGCGCATAGGTCATTTTCCGCCGAGGCGTCAGCCATCTCATCCATGCGCGATGGGTCGCCTCGGTAAAATACACCGGAATCCCCAGCTTGCGCGCTGTCACAGCCAGCCCGTTCACATGATCCTGATGTTCATGGGTGATGACAATCGCGTCCAGCGTCTCGGGCTCCTCGCCGGCCAACCGCATCCGCCGGAATAGCTCCCGGCAGCTCAGCCCTGCGTCCACCAAAATACGCGTGCGCCCGCCAGAGACAACCGTGCTGTTGCCCTTGGAACCAGACGCCAGCACTGTGAACCGTACCATTCTGCGAGGATAACGCGAACCCCTGTGCATCCGCGCGGCTCATCTGTGCTTCCTTTGTTGACCAGATCGGAACATCACGCAACCCCACTTGTCTCTCTCGAATCTCACTCAACATCAGGATTCAGTGCTGGCGGTCATGCCGCTGTGCAGATTGCTGTTTTCAAAGCGCCACTTCACTGCGGCGCAGGCTCGCTCTTCCCAGGAGGTTTTTAGGATCCATGCCACCATCCCGGCGCGTCCTGTATTGCATCGTCTGCCTTGCCATCGCTCTCGTTGCGGATTTGCTCGCCGGGCTTTCTCATCCCGCCGTTCAAGCCGCCACCCGGTCGGATGACGCCACGCAATCCTGGAGCCCGGAAGCTGCTGCGCGATACCTTGACCAACGTGAGCTCACATGGCAGAAATGGGATCATGCCCAGCGTGAACAAGGCACTTTCTGCATCTCCTGCCACACGCAACTTGCTTACGCCTACGGTCGTCCTGCTCTGCGCACAGATATCCACGAATACAATCTCAACCCGCCGGAGGAAGCCCTCCTCACCAGCATCCGCAAGCGGGTCGCATTGTGGAACCAGCTCCCTCCCTTCTACAGTGACGCACACGCCGGCACAGGCAAGGCCGAAGAGGCGCGCGCGACTGAGGCCGTGCTCAACGCCATCATCCTGCTCCGATATGACACGCTTCACCTCTCCCCCGACACCCGCGCCGCGCTGAACAATGCATGGGCTCTACAGCTCAAATCCGGCCCAGATCTGGGCTCATGGAAGTGGCTCAACTTTGACCTCGCGCCCTGGGAGACGCCCAATGCGCAATACTTCGGCGCTGCCATGCTGGCGCAGGCTGTCTCCACCGCACCCGACGACTACAGCAGGCATGCTGATGCAGTAGGTCACCTTTCCGCTCTTCGCCTTTACCTCACCACGCACTATACGCAGCAGCCCCTCTTCAACCAGGTCATCGTGCTCTGGGCCTCAGCGCATCTTCCGGGGCTGCTTTCCTCTCAGCAACGCAAGCAACTGCTCGACGCAATTTACGGCCACCAAAACGCCGACGGCGGCTGGAGCCTGTCCAAACTCGGCCCTTGGCAGCGCAGTGAGAATTCTCCTCAGCCCACAGCTTCCGACGGATACGCCACCGGTATCGCCGTCCTCGCTCTTGAAGCAAATAGCGCGCAAAACGCCTACCTCAGGCGCGGCATCCAATGGCTCAAGACTCACCAGGACCCGACGACCGGCGCATGGCCTGCCCAATCGCTCAATCAGAATCGCGATCCCAACACTAACGTCGGCAAGTTTATGACCGATGCCTCCACGGGCTTTGCCGCGCTCGCGCTGGAGAGCCAGCCATAAACTCAACTATCGTGCAGCCGGTACTTCCGCCGGAATCTCAATCGACACCAGCGTCCCGCGCCCCGGGCTGCTCACCACCTTAAAGTGCGCCTGGTCTCCGTACAGCACCTCCAGCCGCTCCTGCACGTTCTTCATGCCGATGCCCGCGCCATCGCGCCGCAGAGCATTCTCCGGCCGGTTACCCATTCCCACTCCATCATCGGCCACTTCAATGCACACACGGTCTCCATTCATGCGGCTGCGCAGCGTCACCGTCCCCCCGTGAATGCGCGGCTCCAGTCCGTGCTTGATGCTGTTCTCTATCAGCGGCTGCAGCAGGATGCTCGGCACCAGCACGCCCAGCGTCTGCGGATCAATCTCCTTCTGCACGCGCAGCTTGTCCGCGCCGAATCGTACCACTTCAATGTCCAGGTAATCATCAGTAAAGCTCAACTCCTCCTTCAGCGGCACAAAGGTGTCATGATCCTTCAACAGCGCACGCAGAATATTGGCCAGCTTCACCGTCATCTCCCGAGCCAGCTCAGGCTTCATCCGCACCAGCGAGGCAATCGAGTTCAGTGTATTGAACAGGAAGTGCGGATTGATCTGCCGCTGCAACGCATCCAGCCGCGCCTCCAACAGCAGCCGTTTCTGCTCCTCCAGCTTGATTTCAATCCGCAGCGCATTCCACACCTTCAGCGCGATGCCCACGACCATCGGCGCGCACAGCCACACCAGCACCTGCAGGCCCCACGCATCCGTGGTCAGCGCAAACAACCGCCGTGGCCCCGTCTTATGTGGCAAATTCCTGGCCACCCATTCACGGCAAATCTCCATCGCCGCAATCAGAAACAGCAGCAAAATCTGCCGGTCAAATTTCGGCTTCCGCAGGTTACGCCGTACCCAGCGGTATAGGCTCAAGTCGATGAACGGCGTAAACGACCATATTTCTTCCGTTTCCACAAACCGCCCCAACACGCCCGCGCCCAGCCCCAGCGCCAGATTGAACGGCAGAGTCAGGTACTCGTGATGGAAAACGGCCGGCCCTGCCAGGACTGCTCCAGCCACCATCGCCCACGCCGGGCCTAGCAGCAACCCCAGCAAGATCACCGTCTCAAAGGAGATATCCGCCGCCAGAAAGTTCGGCACCGTGGTCCGCATCCATACGCCAAGCGTCAGCGGAACCAGAAAAAACGCCAACAGCGCCACCGTCTGCCCCGGCCGTCTCTGCTCGGCAAACAGCAGCCTTTGGAACGTGCGCGACCTCGCCAAGGCGCTGGCCACCGCCGCAGCCACTCCCAGCTTCACCAACAGCGTAATCAGGATCAGCTTGTTATCGACCACGCATTCAATGTATCGCGCCCGGCCGCTCCCGCGGAAAGTAGGCGCTGCCCGCCGGGCAGGCCGCCGCACCCCGTAAAATAATGTCATGGCATTCAAACGCGTAAGAAAAGTTGCCGACGCTGACTTCCCTTCCCGCTGGGGACATTTCCGCATTCTGGGTTTTGAGGGAACCATGTCCGCGCCGCATCCCTGCGACGCAGCAAAGGCCGAAGACTCCCGCAAAAAAGTCGAGGGCCTCGTAGCCCTTGTTCTTGGCGACATCCACGCTGAAGCGCCACTCGTCCGCATTCACTCGCAGTGCCTCACAGGCGACGTCTTCGGCTCGCTCCGCTGCGACTGCCGCCTCCAGCTCGAACTCGCTCTCGGCCTCATCGCTCAGCACGGCGCAGGCATTCTACTTTACGAGCAGCAGGAGGGCCGCGGCATCGGCCTAATGGCCAAGCTGAAAGCCTACGAATTGCAGGATCAGGGCCTCGACACCGTCGAAGCCAACGAAGAACTCGGCTTCGCCGCCGACTGCCGCGCCTACGAACTGCCCGCCGAGGTCCTCAAGCTCCTCGGCGTCAACAGCGTCCGCCTCATCACCAACAACCCAGACAAAGTCGCAGCGCTCGAGTCCGCTGGCATCCACGTCACAGAGCGCGTCTCCGCCGAAGTTGAGCCGCAGAAAACATTCGAGCGCTATCTCCGCACCAAGAAGCAGAAGATGGGTCACATCTTCGAGAGCGTTGACGAACTCCGCACCACACGCTGAAAGCAAGCGAGCCCGCGGAATTTCCGCGAGCTCGCATACAATCCCTCCGCTTTGCACCCCGTCGTTTACGGATAGATGCCCCTCAGGCGCACCGCCTCAGCCACGCGTCCCACGCCCAGCATATTCGCCGCAAGGCGCATCGGCACGTTTCGTTCCCCATGCAGTTTCAGCACGTCGCGGAATGCCGTCTTCATCACCCGCTCCAACCTGCCGTAGATGTCCTGTGCCTCCCAGAAGAGATGCTGCTCGTTCTGCACCCACTCAAAATACGAAACCGTCACCCCGCCCGCATTGCACAGAATATCCGGGATCAGGAATACGCCCATACTCTCCAGGACTCTGTCTGCTGCCGGCGTTATCGGCCCATTCGCTCCTTCCGCAATCATCCGGGCGCGGACTGTCGCGGCGTTGTCAGAGTGAATCGCATTCTCGAGCGCCGCCGGCACCAGAATGTCGCACTCCATTCCGAGCAGTTCCTCATGTTGAATGGGCTCCGCCTCCGGAAATCCATCCACCTTGCCCGTCAGCGACTTCAAATGAATCAATGCAGGAATATCCAGCCCATGCGGGTTATACACGCATCCCGTCGAGTCGCTCACCGCAATCACCTTTGCTCCTGCCTCGTGCAGCAGCTGCGCTGTAATGGACCCCACATTGCCAAAACCCTGCACGGCCACAGTCGATCCCTTCACGTTCCTGTGCAGGTGCTCGCATGCGCTTTGGATGGTGTAAAAAACACCCCTGCCCGTCGCCTCTGTTCGACCCAACGATCCACCCAGGCAGATAGGCTTGCCTGTCACAACACCCGGAATCGGATACCCCTTCGTCGTGCTGTAGGTATCCATAATCCACGCCATCGTCTGCGCATTTGTATACACATCCGGCGCGGGAATATCCTGGTCAGGCCCGATGAGCGGCAGAATCGCGCTTGTGTAGCGTCGCGTTAACCGTTCCAGCTCACCCTGCGACATGTGCTTCGGGTCGCACGTCACGCCGCCCTTCGCTCCGCCAAAGGGAATATTCACAACCGCGCACTTCCACGTCATCCATGTGGCCAGCGCCTTCACCTCATCCAGCGTCACCCGAGGGTGATACCGGATACCACCCTTCGCCGGTCCACGCACCGAACTGTGTTGCACGCGGAAGCCTTCCAGGTGGTGAATCCGCCCATCGTCCCTGCGCACCGGAATGCTCACCATCAAAACGCGTTCCGGATACTTGATGACCTCCCGCGTATTCTGGTCCAGTTGTAGCGCGTCCGCCGCCGCATCAAAGTTCTCCAGCGCCACGTCATATGCATTGCCGTTGATCTTCATCGTGAGCATCGCCCCACCCTCCTTGCCCGGCTAACCAGCGGGTGTTCCTGCGCTCCTCATCAGCTCGGCTCAGCTTGCCAGTGCTGCCACCCGTTCCTGTCCTGGTTCAGATTCCGTCTGCGCGTGCTCCACGGGCATAAGCCATTTCCTATATGCCGCCAGGTGCCCGCGTGCCGCCTCAAAGTAAAGCTGCCGCAACGTCTGCGTCATGCGCCCAATCTCGCCATCCTTCACCGGCCGATGATCCACCCGCACCACCGCCTCCACTCCCACCGCCGTGCCCGTCAGGAATAGTTCGTCACATACATACAACTCGCTACGATCAATCATTCGTTCCTCAACGCGCACACCCAGCTCACGCTGTGCCAACTGCATCACGCAATCGCGGGTAATCCCCTCCAACACATTCGCATGAGCCGGCGGAGTTATCAGCACGCCCTTACGCACCATGAAGAGGTTGCACGTCGATCCCTCCGCCACGTGCCCGCTCTCGTCCAGCAGAATCGCCTCGTCAAACCCGCTCCGCTTCGCGTCGTCGCTCGCCAGCGCGCTGTTCACATACGCGCCGCAAATCTTCGCCCGCGGCGGAATCGCATTGTCCTCCAGTCTCCGCCACGCGCTCACGCCTGCATGCAGTCCCTTCTCCGCATGCAGATAATCCCCGAACGGCAACGCGATAATGGCAAACGCATCCTGGTCATCCGGGCTCACACCCACGCGCTCGGCGCACTTGTAGGCCAGCGGCCGCACATACACATTTGTGCGGAAATTGTTTCGCCTGATCAGTTCCACCGTTATCGCGCATAGCTCCTGCGCCGTCGCTGAAACATCAATCCGCAATATGCCGCAGTTCTGTTTCCAGCGCTCAAAGTGCTCCACCGGCCGCATCAAGTACAGGTCTTGCGAGTCGTCATCCCAGTACGCGCGAATCCCCTCAAACACACCCGTGCCATAGTGCAGCGCGTGCGTCAGGATGCCCACCTTCGCCTCGTGCAGCGGAACATATTGCCCGCCGAAGTACACAACCACGTTCGGATCTACCTCAGCTTTCATGGCTCACCTCACCGCAGAATTCCTATACAGCTCGCGTCCTCGCGCCAATGCGCGTTCGTCCAGTTCCACAAAGCGCGGATTCTTCACCAGCCTCTTCAGTGCCGCATCCACGCTCTCCTGTGGAAGCGCTCCCGTCATCTCCAGCAGCGCCCCCAGCATCACCATGTTTGCCGCCCTCGTATCGCCCAGCTCATTCGCCACCTGCGTAAACGGCAGCGCCAGCACGTGCACGTCCTCCCGAACGCAGTCCTCCGGGAACGCATCGCCGTTGTAGATGACCCACCCGCCCGGCTTCACGCTCGCATCGAACTTCCGCAGCGAAGGCTCATTCATCGCCACCAACACATTCGGCACCGTCACCAGCGGCGAATCAATCGGCTCCTTCGACAGCCGCACATGGCAGTTCGACGTTCCCGAGCGCATCTCCGGCCCGTACGACGGTAGCCAGGAAACCTCCAGTCCGGCATCCAGTCCTGCCTCGGCCAGCACTTCACCCAGCAGCAGCACGCCCTGCCCGCCAAAGCCCGCCACGCGCACATGCAGGTCCACATCCTTCACCTGCGCGCGCATCTCCGCTTTACCCTCCGGCAACTCCTCATGCGCCACGCCTAGAATCTCCGGAATCGTCTCCAGTGGCGGCGCCGCATCCCGCGCGGGCCACACATGCGCTTCCTTCGTCCGATCCTTGAACACACCCAGAGGGAACGTCTTCTCCATCACGTCATGCACCCACTGCTGCGCCTGCACCGGCTGCATCTTCCAAACCGTCGGGCACGGTGACAGCACCTCAATCAGCGAGAAGCCCAGCCCCTTCACCTGGTTCTCCATCGCACGCTTGATCGCCTTCGCAGCCTGCGCAATCTGCTTGTTGTCGCCCAGCGCCACGCGCTCAATGTAGACCGGAGCCTCCAGCGTCGCCAGCAGTTCGCTCACATGCAGTGGATAGCCCTCATGCTGCGCGCTCCGTCCCAGTGGTGTCGTCGTGCTCTTCTGTCCCAGCAGCGTAGTGGGTGCAAACTGCCCGCCCGTCATGCTGTAGATCGCGTTGTTCACAAAAATCACCGTGATGTTCTCGCCGCGATTCGCCGCGTGCAGAATCTCCGCCGACCCAATCGCAGACAGGTCGCCATCGCCCTGGTAGCTCACCACGATGCTGTCGCGTCGGCTCCGCTTCAGCGCCGTCGCCACCGCAGGCGCGCGTCCATGCGCTGCCTGCACATTGCCCACGTCAAAGTAGTAGTAGGCAAACACCGAGCAGCCCACCGGGCTCACCAGGATCGTCCTGTCCTGGATCCCCAGCTCATCAATCGCCCGTGCCAACATCTTGTGAATCGTCCCATGCCCGCATCCCGGGCAATAGTGCGTCTGGTGCTGCAGCTCGTCCTTGCGCTCATAGGTGTCGTAGAACGACTTCGCCTTCCCCTGCACCACTTCGTATTCCGCAATCAGTCCGCTAGACATGAGCCATCCGCTCCTCATCCCGCGTCATCGCCGGCTGCATTCGTCCCGCCAGCTCGCGCACAAACGCCATCACCTCTTCGTGCGATGGCACATTGCCTCCCGCGCGGCCCAGGAACTCCACTGGCCGCGCGCCATTCAGCGCCAGCCGTACATCCTCCACCAGCTGGCCTGTGCTCATCTCCACCACCACAAACACCCGTGCCCGCGACACCAGCCTCTGGAAGTTCCGCGTCGGAAATGGAAACAGCGTGATCGGCCGTAACAGTCCCACGCGCAATCCCGCCGCGCGCGCCTCCGCCGTCACCGCCTTCAGGATGCGACCCACAATCCCGTAGCCCACCAGCACGATCTCCGCATCCTCCGTCATCCACTCTTCCGCGCGCGTCTCATTCTGCGCGGCCAGCTCATAATTCGCCTCCAGGTGCCGCACATGCGCTTCCAGGTCGTCGCTCCCCATGTGTAATGAGGTAATCAGATTCCCGCGCGTCTCCGCCGTGCCTGTCACCGCCCAGCGCGGCGTCTGCGGCACAGTTGCCTTCTCCTGGAACTCCACCGGCTCCATCATCTGTCCCACAAAGCCATCGGCCAGCAGCACCACCGGTGTGCGATAGCGATCCGCCATCTCAAACGCCAGCGCCGTCAAGTCCGCCATCTCCTGCACGGAGTATGGCGCCAGCACCGGCGTCTTGTAGCACCCGTTTCCGCCCGCCTTCACTGCCTGGTGATAGTCCCCCTGCTCACTCGCGATATTCCCCAGCCCTGGCCCGCCGCGCGTAATGTGCGCAACCACGCACGGCAGCTCCGCGCCTGCCATGTAGCTGATCCCCTCCTGCATCAGGCTGATCCCCGGCCCGCTCGACGCCGTCATGCACCGCACGCCAGCCGACGACGCCCCATACAGCATGTTGATCGCCGCCACCTCGCTCTCCGCCTGAAGAAACTCCCCGCCCACCTTCGGCAGATACTCTGCCGCTGTCTCTGCAATCTCACTCGCCGGCGTAATTGGATAGCCATAGTACCCGCGGCATCCCGCCAGGATCGCGCTCTTCACAACGGCTTCGTTGCCCTTCATCAGTTGCTTGCGCATGCCACCTCCTTCGCCTCCGCGCGCAAACTTCTTCCCGGCTCATCCGAGGCACGGTACACCGCTTTTAGCACCGTGATCGCTCCCGGCTCCGGACATACCATGAAGCAGATCCCGCACGCCGTGCATCCTTCTCCCACGTACGTCGCCGTGCGATATCCATAGTGGTTCAGCTTCTCGCTCATGCTGATCACATGTGGCGGGCACGCCTCTACGCACAGCCCGCAGCCCTTGCACTCATCCACATCCACCTTCAGCAAGCCCCGGCTTCGCTTCTCTGCTTCCATCTCTCCCCGCTCCTTCCTCGGTCGCGCACTTCGCTCACACCAGTGCGGCCGTCTCCCGGCGTTCCAGGTAATGTGCCCGCACCGCAAAGTCCTCCAGTTCCTGCCGGAACCGCGGCTCCGCAATCGCAATCAATGCCTCCGCGCGCTCCCGCAGCGTCTTGCCGTGCAGGTACGCCACGCCATGCTCCGTCACCACATAATGCACATCAGCTCGCGACGTCACCACGCCCGCACCCGGCTCCAGCACCGGCACAATCCGTGACACCGTCCCACGCTGCGCCGTCGAAGGCAGCGCAATAATCGGCACGCCGCCCCGCGACCGCGCCGCCCCGCGAATGAAGTCCACCTGCCCGCCAAACCCGCTGAACGGCACCGTCCCCAGTGAGTCCGCGCACACCTGCCCCGTCAAATCCACCTGCAGCGCGGAGTTGATCGCAACCATCCTGTCATTCTGTGCCACCACAAACGGATCATTCGTATAGCTGATCAGCCGGAACTCAAAGCTCGCGTTCTCGTGAATAAAATCAAACAGCCGCTGCGAGCCCAGTACAAACGCTGCCACCGCCTTGCCGCGATGCAGGCTTTTGCGCTCACCATTGATTACGCCCGACTCCATCAGCTCAATCACACCGTCCGAGACCATCTCCGTGTGAATCCCCAGGTCGCGCTTGTCGTGCAAACACGCCAGCACCGCATCCGGAATCCCGCCAATCCCCGTTTGCAGCGTCGCGCCATCGGGAATCAGCGATGCCACATTCCGTGCCACGCGCAGGTGCATATCCGTAAAGGGCTCCGAACGCACTTCCAGCAGCGGGTGTGACGTCTCCACAATCGCCGTCACATGACTCACATGCACAAACGTGTCGCCCATCGTGCGCGGCATCCGATCATTCACCTCAGCAATCACCACCTTGGCGTGCCGCGCCGCCGCCAGCGTCGAATCCACCGTCGTGCCCAGGCTCATATACCCATGTGCATCCGGCGGCGACACCTGCATCAGCACCACGTCCAGTGGCAGTTGCCCGCTTTCAAACAGCCCTTCAATTTCAAACAGGAAAATCGGCGTGTAGTCCGCGCGCCCCGCCGCCACCGCCGCGCGCACGTTCTCGCCCAGGAACAGCCCGCGATGACGAAAGTGCCCCGCGTACTCCGGCTTCGTGTAGTCCGCACTGCCCAGCGTCTTCATGTGGATAATCTCCACATCCCGCAGCTCCGGCGCACGCGCCACCAGTGCATCCACCAGCACGGACGGCGTCCCGCAGCCCGACTGGATCCACACCCGGTCGCCCGACTTCACCGCCTGCAACGCCTGCGCCGCCGTCATGCTTTTTGCCTTGAATTCGCCGCTCCACGTCATGCCCTGAAGCCTCCCTTTATCGCCTCTCCAGAGCCTTCCTGGTTCCTGCCCAGCATCGATCGTTTACCTCCCGGCTTTCAGACGAGATATTCCTAAAGCCCGAAATATGTTGCGCTTCCCCAATTTTCAATTCAGTGATGCACATCACGTTCTTGCAGCGCATACTCCGTGCAATTTCTGCTTTCATATGGAACATATTGCTCAATTCACGCACTGTTTGTGCGGCTCACCGGGCACCCATTCAGGCACCACGTCATCAGTCGTCAACCTGCTCTGGGTCAATGACTTACATCGCTGTAAAGAGCCGGCCGTGGCACACACCCCAGTCCCTCATGTGCCGGGAAGCGCTAGCCAGCCTCTAGGAGGCTAGAACTAACTCATAGAAACAAAAGAAAAATGCCAGCCCGTTGAAGGCTGGCATCGTTACCTTTCCTGTCTCTTGTCTCAGATGCGCAGTGCTCGCAAAACCTTGGCTGTCGTCACCACTTGACCCACATGCCGCTGCGTGTGGTCGGCCACGTGAATCAGCGCCCCGCCAATTGACGTCGGCAGTTGCTTCCGCCCCACCCCGCGAAAAGTGTTGAAGTCCGCCGTGGCCAGCACGCGCACCCGCTCCGCCGCGTCGCTGAAGGCAGCCTCCACCTCCGCCAGCAGTTCAGCCAGCGTCTCCTCGCCGCCCGGTTCGCCCTTCATCGCCGCCAGTTGCTCAGCCGTGATCTGCCTGCCCTCGGCATAGCTCAGCAGCCGGTCCGTTGACCGCGCAATATGCTTCAGATGATAGGAAATCGCCGTCAGACCAAGCGGCTCCGCGTGAACCTCCGCATCCGTCAGCCCTTGCGCCCACTTCGTCAGATCATCCAGCGCCAGGTCAAAGGCGTGCAGAACCGCGCGCCCCACCGCCAGAACATCGCCATGCGTTCCGCGCAGCCACGGCTCAACATAAGGTGCAGGAGCAGGGGAAGTACTCATGCGTGTGTCTCCTCGCTTGCGGCCCGATTAGCCCGCGCTCTTCACGCGCACCACGGTGATCTTCGAAAAGCCCTCTTCAAACACCGGCGGCTTCAGCTTCTCGGCCATCTTGCGCATCACATCCTCGGCCACCATGCGGTCACGCGACCGGTTCCGCTCCAGGCATACCTCCAGCGGAACGTCAAAGAACACGGCCTGCACTTCGTAGCCAAAGCTCTTCGCCATCTTGATCCACTGCCGCCGCTCATGGATCGACAGGTTTGTCGCGTCCACATAGTTCCACGGCATCCGTGCAATCAGCCTCGCGCGCAGCAGCGAGCGCAGCGTGGAGAACACCAGCCCCTGGTAACGCTGCTCCTCCACATCGTCAAACAGAATGTTCCGCAGCAAATCGCTCGACAGCGGCGTCACGCCCCGCCGACGAAACCACGTCGTCTTGCCCGAGCCCGGCAGCCCAATCGCCAGCACCACATAACCCTTCGGCGCCTGCGGTGAGCGCGATGCCGCCTCAGCCTCCGGCGGAGGTGTCGATGGCGACTCCGGCTGCGTCTCCACTTCCAAACGCCCCGGCGCCGCTGCTGGTGGAGTCCACTCCTGCCGTTGCGGCGCCGCCTGCGCTGCGGCCTTCAGCACCGACTCTTCTGGATAATGAGGCACCAAAGGCCTCGGCTGATTCGTGGGAATCTCCTGACCGATCTTGCCGGTGGATTCCGATAGATTGGGGGCGCGTCTTGAGCGTCTTCTCATACCAAGTTCAAAACCTGTCTTGTGTATCGGGATACCACACTTCTGCACGGCGCTGCAAATGCTGTGCATTTCATCACATACCATTCTCCACTCCGCTCTGCAAAATGGAGAAGCACTGGTCTGTCTCGAAGAGAAAGCGAATGCCTTTTCTCTCCTTCTGCACAGGCCAAGATGATACGATGGAGAGTTTGGTGGAAACCCATTCTGAAGCCTATTTCAGCCGCCGAACGCTATGGCCCCAATAACCTCAGCTCACTCATAACGAAGGAGAATTCGCATGGCAGTAAAGGTTGGCATTAACGGCTTCGGCCGCATTGGCCGCAACGTTTTTCGCGCTGCGCTGGGTAACAAGGATGTCGAGTTTGTGGCGGTCAACGATCTGACCAGCCCCGCTACCCTCGCTCACCTGCTCAAGTACGACTCCATCCTCGGCAACCTCCCCAACGAGATTAGTGCAACTGAGGATGCAATCGTCGTCGACGGCAAAAAGATTAAGGTCTTCGCCGAAAAGGACCCCGCCAAGCTTCCCTGGGCCGAAGTTGGCGCGCAGATCGTCGTTGAATCCACCGGCCGCTTCACGGATGCCACCGTGGCCAAGGCCCACCTCGGCTCCACCGTCAAGAAGGTCATCATCTCCGCCCCCGCCACCAACGAAGACATCACCATCGTTCTCGGCGTCAATCAGGACAAGTACGACCCGGCCAAGCACAACATCATCTCCAACGCCAGCTGCACCACCAACTGCCTGGCCCCCGTCGTCAAGGTGCTCATCAAGGAGTTCGGCATCGTCTCCGGCATCATGACCACCATCCACAGCTACACCAATGATCAGGTCATCCTTGACTTCCCGCACAAGGATCTCCGCCGCGCCCGCGCCGCTGCCCTCAACATGATCCCCAGCTCCACCGGTGCTGCCAAGGCCCTCAAGCTGGTCATCCCCGAGGTTGCCGGCAAGCTCGACGGCTTCGCCATCCGCGTCCCAACCCCCAACGTCTCCATCGTTGACCTCACCTTCATCAGCGAGAAGACAACCGATGCCAAGGCCGTCAACGCCGCCCTCAAGGCCGCCAGTGAAGGCGAGCTCAAGGGCATCCTCGGCTACGACGAGAACCAGCTCGTCTCCTCCGATTTCAAGGGCGACAAGCGCAGCTCCATCGTTGACGCGCCCCTCACCAAGGTCGTCGGAAACAGCGTCAAGGTCCTCAGCTGGTACGACAACGAGTGGGGCTACTCCAACCGCGTCGTTGACCTCATCGGCTTCCTGGCCAAGAAGGGCCTGTAGGCGGCCACCAACCTCCGGGTGCCCCAGGTCTCGATTCTGAGACCTGGGAGCCCGGTCGCTCTCGAAGATTCCCATGCGCCAGAACATCAGCGGCGGTTCTCCCTACGAGCCCATCATCGGCTTCTCACGCGCCGTCCGCGTGGGCAACCTCGTTCACCTCGCCGGCACCGGCCCTGTCGGCGCAGACAATGAAGACGCCGCCGGCCAGACCCGCCGCATCTTCGCCATCGCGCAGGAGGCCCTCGCCAAAGCCGGCGCATCGCTCGACCACGTCGTCCGCACGCGCATGTACCTCACCCACGCCGAGGACTGGGAAGCCGTTGGCCGCGTCCACGGCGAGTTCTTCGGCAATGTCCGTCCCGCCGCCACCATGGTTGTCGTGGCCACGCTGCTCAATCCCGCATGGCGCATCGAAATCGAGATGGAAGCCATCATTCCCGACGAAAAAATTTAGCTATTCACCAAGGAAGGCACAGTCTCATGTCCAAGCTCTCCATTCGCGACATCGATCTGACCAACAAGCGCGTCTTCATCCGCGTCGATTTCAACGTCCCGCTCACCGAGGACGGCTCCACCATCACCGACGACACCCGCATCGTGGCCACGCTGCCCACCATCGAGTACGCCCTGCGCCACAAGGCCAAGGTCATCCTCGCCTCGCACCTCGGCCGTCCCAAGGGCAAGCCCAATCCGAAATACTCCCTGCGCCCCGTCGTCGACCGCCTGCGCCAGTTGCTCGACAAGCAGCTCGGCGAGAGCATCAACGTCGCCTTCTCCCCCGACTGCGTCGGTGAGCTCGCCGAAGAGCTCGCCCGCCAGCTTGAGTCGCGTCAGGTCCTCCTGCTTGAAAACCTCCGCTTCCACGCCGAAGAGGAAGCCAACGATCCCGCCTTCTCCAAGGCGCTCGCCTCGCTCGCCGAGGTCTACGTCAACGACGCATTCGGCTCCGCGCACCGCGCCCACGCCTCCACCGAGGGCATCACCCACTTCCTCAAGCCCGCCGTCGCCGGCCTGCTCATGGAAAAGGAAATCACCTACCTCGGCAAGGCTCTCGAAGCGCCCGAGAAGCCCTTCGTCGCCATCATCGGCGGCTCCAAAATCTCCGGCAAAATCGACGTCATCTCCAACCTCCTTGAGAAGGTGGACACGCTCGTCATCGTCGGCGGCATGGCTTACACCTTCCAGCGCGCCCTCGGCGTCGCCACCGGCAAGTCCCTCGTTGAAGAAGACAAAATCGATATGGCCAAGGATGCGCTCGCCAAAGCCAAGGCCAAAGGCGTCAAGCTCATGCTCCCCGTCGACAACATCCTCGCCGACAACTTCGCCCCCGACGCCAAAACCCAGCCCTGGGACACCAGCAAGGACTTCCCCGCCGACTGGCAGGGCCTCGACATCGGCCCCAAATCCATCGCCGCCATTGAGGAAGTGGTTTCCACCGCCCGCACCATCGTCTGGAACGGCCCCGCAGGCGTCTTCGAGTTTCCCCGCTTCGCCGTCGGCACCAACGCCATCGCCCGCGCCGTCGCGGCCAACAAGGCAGCCACCTCCATCATCGGCGGCGGAGACTCCGTCAGCGCCATCAACCAGGCCGGCGTCGCCGACCAGATCACCCACATCTCCACCGGCGGCGG
>JAKAFB010000119.1 GCA_021818105.1 Acidobacteriota bacterium | reverse complement strand
TCCACATGGAAGGCCAGCGGGCGCGGACGGCCATTGACCACGCGCGGGAGACGATGGCGGAGTTCTTCCACTGCCACGATGCCGAGGTGGTGTTCAACTCCGGCGGCACGGAGGGTGACAACACGGCGCTGTTCGGCCTGGTGCGGCCTGGCGACCACCTGATTACCACGTCCATTGAGCACTCGGCGGTGCTGCAGGCGGCCCACCGGCTGGCTGAGCGCGGCGCGGAGGTGACCTTCGTAGATCCGCTGCCCAGCGGCCTGATTGATCCGGAGGCGGTGCGCGCCGCACTGCGGCCCCATACGCGGCTGATCAGCGTGATGCTGGCCAACAACGAGACGGGCGTGCTGCAGCCGGTGGAAGAGATTGGCAGGATTGCCGCCGAGGCAGGCGCGTACTTCCACATTGACGCCGTGCAGGGCGCGGGCAAGATTCCGCTGGATGTGCGGCGGATTGGCTGCCATCTGCTGAGCATCAGCGGGCACAAGATGCACGCACCCAAGGGCGTGGGGGCACAGTTTGTGCGGCGAGGCACGCCGGTGGAGAGCCTGCTGGTGGGCGGCAGCCATGAGCGCCGACGCCGCGCCGGAACAGAAAACGTGGCCGGAATCGTGGGTCTGGCCAAGGCTGCCGAACTGGCCATGAAAAGCCTGGAAGACGGCACCATGGACCGCGTGTCCCGGTTGCGCGACCGGCTGGAAGCGGAGCTTCTGGCGCTGCCCGGTACAGGGCTGAATGGCGCAGGGCCGGACGGCAAGCCGGTTCCGCGCGCGGCCAACACGACGAACATCTGGTTTGACCAGCTTGAAGGCGAAGCTCTGGTCATCGCGCTGGACCTGAAGGGCGTGGCGGTGTCGGGCGGGTCGGCGTGCCACTCTGGCGCCACGGAGCCGAGCCATGTGCTGCTGGCGATGGGGCTGGACAAAAAGCTGGCGCGGTCGAGCCTGCGCTTCAGCCTGCTGAAGACCGCGACCGACGCCGACGTGGACCATGTGCTGCGCGTTGTGCCGGAGGCCGTCGAGCGGCTGCGGGCCATTTCGCCCGTGGCGGCGGGAACCTTGGGCTGAGGCATTTTTCAGCCGTTTCGGCCCGGGATTCATCTAAGAAGAAAAGAGCACGATGCAGAGTGAGAACACCATTGCTGTCGCCATGTCCGGAGGGGTCGATTCCTCGACGGTTGCGGCGATGCTCGCCCAGAGCGGCGATCGGGTTGTGGGGCTGACTCTGCAGCTCTGGGACCAGACGCGACTGGCCGGGCGGCACGGCATTCCCGAGGCGCCCAAGGCCGGGCGCTGCTGCTCGCTGGACGATGTGTATGATGCGCGCCGCGTGGCCGAGCACCTGGGGATTCCCTACTACGTTGTGAAGCAGGAAGAGCGCTTTGAGCAGGATGTCGTCCGGCCCTTTGTGCGCGAGTATCTCGCGGGGCGCACGCCGATTCCCTGCTCGCTCTGCAACAACCACCTGAAGTTTGACCAGCTTTTGAAGACCGCGCGCAGCATTGGCGCAAGCCGCATCGCCACGGGCCACTACGCGGTGAACGAGTTCGACGAGCGGCGCGGGCGGTGGATCCTGAAGCGGCCCGCCGACCTCGCCAAGGACCAGACCTACTTCCTCTTCGGCCTGACGCAGGAGCAGTTGGCGCACACGCTCTTCCCGCTGGGCCGGCTGACCAAGCCCGAGGTGCGCGCGCAGGCGCGGCAGCACGGCCTCGCGCTGGCCGAGAAGCCCGACTCGCAGGAGATCTGCTTCATCCCCGGCGGCGACTACAAGCAGTTCCTCACGGCGTATCTCGAAGAGCAGGGCGAGCGCATGCCGGAGACGGCGGGCGAGCTGGTGGCCTCCAGCGGCGAGGTGCTGGGACGGCACGAGGGCATTTCGAATTTCACTGTGGGCCAGCGCAAGGGACTGGGCGTTGCGTCGCCGTCGCCGCTGTATGTGCTGCAGATTGACCCGGCGACGAACCGCGTGACGGTGGGCGCAGATGACGAACTGGCCACCCGCACGCTGCGCGCCCGCGACCTGAACTGGATCAGCATCCCCGCGCTCACCGTGCCGATGCGCGTGAAGATCAAGATTCGCCACCGGCATGAGCCCGCCTGGGCCACGCTGGAGCCCGCCGCAACAGACGAGGCTGTGGCGACCTTCGACGAGCCGCAGCGCGCCGTCACGCCGGGGCAGTCGGCTGTCTTCTATGACGGCGACGAGGTGGTGGGCGGCGGCTGGATCATCTGACCCGGTCCCACTCCGGAATGCCCGGAAAAGCGCTTCTGCACCGGAGTGACGCCTGGCTTTGCATCCATTCCGAATCGTAACTTCCGGATGGCGGTGATCTTCTCGCAACCGCGAAAAAGCTTTTCGAACGGCTCGAAAACGTGTTAATGAGCGACTTGCTGCCACAATACGCTTCCCGGATCGAGTGTTATAACGATGCTAGGCCGGAATCAGAGTCCACAACCAGCACCGCAGCGCCAAACAACCGCTGTAGCAGCCGCAGGCGCAAATGGGGAGGGAGGAACTCTCACATGAAGCATCTTGGGCTGTTCTTCTCTTTTCTTGCGATTCCGTCGCTCGCTCTGCTCGTCAGCGGCTGCGGCGGCGGCACCAGCAGCGTCGGTCAAGCCGTGCAGTTCATCACCTTCGATAATCCCGGCACGCAAACGGTGGGAGCGCCACTGACGCTCTCGGCGACAGCCAACTCCGGCTTAGCGGTCTCCTTTGCTTCAACGACGCCCGGTGTCTGCACGGTCTCCGGGACGACGGCCACATTTGGGGCCGCCGGAACCTGCACCATCGATGCCAGCGTGGCCGGCAACGGCACCTATACGGCGGCCTCGCAGGTGACGCAGAGCTTCACCGTCAACCCGGCCATCGGTCCAACCACAACCATTTACATTGTCGGGGAGGCGATCACCTCCTCACCTGGCGCGGCCGATGAGACCAGTGCTCCCGAGGAATGGCAGCTTAAGTCCGGCAGCCCAACCGCCACCGCGACGCCTCTGTCTGTGCCCAGCGGCATGACAGCCTCTACAGCCAATGCGATCGTGGTCTCGGGCGGCAATGTGTATGTGGCAGGAACTGTGTCGAACAGTACGAACGAAAGTGCCGTGTACTGGGTGAACGGCACGGTCAGGACGTTGTCGCCACCCAGCGGAATGGCAAATTCAGCAGCTGCCGCGATCGCGGTCTCGGGCGGCAATGTGTATGTCGCGGGATGGGCGTCCTCCAGCGCAGGCATCACAGCCGCCGTACTCTGGGTGAACGGCACGGCAACGACGTTGTCGCCGCCCAGCGGCATGACAGCCTCTGCAGCCAATGCGATCGTGGTCTCGGGCGGCGATGTGTACGTGGTGGGAACCGCTTGGAGCAGTGATATCGAAATTTGGGCTGCAAACTGGGTGAATGGCGCGGCCACGCTGTTGCCCAGGCCCGGCGGCCTGACGGTTAATTATTACGCCGACGGGATCGTGGTTTCGGGCGGCGATGTGTATGTGTCTGGATATACGGATTTTGGCAATGGCAGCGGCACCGCCGTGTCCTGGGCGAACAGCGGCTGGGCCACGACGCTGCCCTTGCCCAGCAGCTGGATGCTTGAGGACTACAAAGCCAATGGGATCACGGTCTCGGGCAGCGATGTGTATGCGGCAGGAGGTGGAGTGAACAACGTGGGAAGCACGACCGCCACGTACTGGGTGAACGACACGCCGACAATTTTGCCGATGCCCAGCACTATGCCAAATTCTTCCGCCGGTTCTTACGCTGACGGGATCGCAATCTCGGGTAGCGATGTGTATGTGGCGGGATATGCGGGCCAAACCGCCGCATACTGGGTAAACGACGGCGCGGGCACGCTGTTGCCCATGCCTAGCGGCGCGCATAAGTCCTGGGCCAACGCGATCACGGTGTCTACCCAGTAGCCGATGGAACGCTTTCAGGTCATTTACCAGAGTTCCGAGTGGTCGCCTAACCGGCAGTTACCCTCCGGCACCATTTGCCGGACAGGGAGGCTCTGCCTGGATTCGGTGGGAGCTTGATACTACGCCGGGATGGGTGCCGCTGACTTCCTCATCCTGCGCTGTTGTCGGCATTCCGTTGCCGCGAGCACGAGATTCGGGGAGAGACGTCTGTGTCCTGAGCCGCGCTCCCAAGGATGGGCCTTTGTGCGCTATACTGGCCCGGCATTGGAAATTGGGAGAAAGTCGATGACTGGGAAAACGTTTGCTAGTTCGGTGGCTGCGGCTGCCGTGCTTCTTGGTGGAACTCTGCTCTTTGCGCAGGAGCCGCCCGTCACGCTCACCATTCACACGGACCAGCCGGTCCACGCGGTCAGCCCCATGCTCTATGGCCTGATGACCGAGGAGATCAACTACTCCTATGACGGCGGGCTCTATGCCGAAATGGTGCGCAACCGCACCTTCCGCGACGACTGGAGCGGCGTGCCCTACTGGTATCTCGTGGAACAGGGCAACTCCGCGGCGAAGATGGAGCCGGACCACACCACCGGCCCGAGCGACGCCTTGAAGAACAGCATGCGCATCGAGGTGGAGAAGGCTGACGCGAAGAACCCCGCCGGCGTGCTGAACGTGGGCTACTGGGGCATGGCTGTGCGGCCCAACACCACCTACAAGGGCTCGTTCTATGCCAAGGCGGATTCCGCCGAGGTCGGCCCGGTGACCGTGAGCCTCGTCTCCAATGACAGCGGAGCGGTGCTGGCGACCGCGAACGTCTCCGGCGTTGGAACGGAGTGGAAGCAGCATGAGTTCACGCTGAAGACCGGCTCGTTGACGGCCTCGCCAGCCAACCACCTGGTGCTGACCGTGGCGCACCCCGGCACGCTGTGGCTGAATCTGGTGTCGCTGTTCCCGCCCACCTATCATGGCCGCGCCAACGGCAATCGCGCTGACCTGATGGAGAAGATGGCAGCGATGCATCCCACGTTTCTGCGCTTCCCGGGCGGCAACTACCTTGAGGGCAACCACATCAACGAGCGCTTTGAGTGGAAGAAGACCATCGGCCCGCTCGTCGACCGGCCAACCCATCCCAGCCCGTGGAATTATCACTCCACCGACGGCATGGGGTTGCTCGAGTTTCTCTACTGGTGCGAGGACCTGAAGATCCAGCCGGTGCTGGCGGTGTATGCCGGCTACTCGCTGATGGGCGAGCACGTGGAGCCCGGCGCGGCGCTGGAGCCCTATGTGCAGGACGCGCTGGACGAACTGGAATACGTGACCGGCGGAACCGACACCAGGTGGGGTGCGGTGCGCGCGAAGAACGGCCATCCCGCGCCGTTCAAGCTCACCTACGTGGAAATCGGCAACGAGGATTGGTTTGACAAGTCCGGCAGCTACGAGGGCCGTTACGAGCAGTTCTACAAGGCCATCAAGGCAAAGTATCCGCAACTGCAGCTCATCGCCACCGCGCCGCTCAAGAACTTCAAGCCCGACGTGCTGGACGAGCACTTCTACGTGCGCGCGACGCAGAACTTCAAAGATGCCACGCACTATGACAAGACCGACCGCAACGGGCCGAAGATCTTTGTGGGCGAGTGGGCCACGCGCGAGGGCGCTCCCACACCGAACTTTGGCGCGGCGCTGGGCGATGCGGCATGGATGACCGGCCTCGAACGCAACAGCGACATCGTCATCATGGCCGCTTACGCGCCGCTCTTTGTGAACGTGAACCCCGGCGGCATGCAGTGGGAGACGGACCTGATCGGCTACAACACCATGAACAGCTACGGCTCGCCCGCCTACTACGCGCAGGTGCTGTTTGCGAAGTACCTGGGCAACGAGGTGGTCGCCTCGGACCTGAAGGGTGCAGGGCCAAAGCTCTTCTACTCCATTACGAAGAACGCGGCGAAGAAGCAGCTTTACCTGAAGCTGGTGAATGCGTCGTCTGATCCGCAACAGATCAGCATTGAGCTACCCGGT
>JAKAFB010000042.1 GCA_021818105.1 Acidobacteriota bacterium | reverse complement strand
CCGTCGCGGGTGACGTGGATGCGCGGGGCCGACAAGACGGTGCTGACACAGACCACGAAGTATCCGCATGAACCGCGGACGCAGATTGAGATGACCGCTGTGAATCCAGACACCTTCCCGGTGTACCTGCGCATACCGGTATGGGCGGGGCCGCGCACCAGCGTAGCAGTGAATGGCCAGCGCGTGCTGCACGGCCCTGAGCCGGGCAGGTTTGCGCGCATCAAGCGGACATGGAAGAAGGGCGACCGCATCGAGGTGGAGTTCGACATGGCGACGACTCTGGAGGCGGTGGACCCGCAGCATCCTGACCTGGTGGCGCCGGTGCATGGACCGCTGGTGCTGTTCACTCTCGCGCCTGCACCGGCCACGGTGAGCAGAAAGGATTTGCTAACGGTGCGGCAGGTGGCGGCAGGCTCGACTGACTGGGAAGGCGAGACGGCCGGGCGGAGGTTTGCGCTGAAGCCGTTCGCAGCGATTCACGACGAGCACTATCGGCTGTATCTGAACGCGAAAGCCTGATAAGGCGATGACAAATGGAAAAGGCCGGAGCGCGTGCTCCGGCCTTTTGTATTGCGGCGTAATTGTTGTTCGCCGCTATGGCCGGTCGTAGAAGCGGAAGAAGAGCGACGGTTTGGCGCAGGGCTCGGCGCGGGCGACAAGCTGCTGCTGCTGCGCGTCGTTGAGCGGCGTGAACTCGCGCGCGAGCTGCACGTTTTCTTCAAGCTGCGCGATGGTGTCGCAGCCGATGATGACTGTACTGACGGGGCGGGAGAGCGTGTAGTACATGGCCTCGCGCATGTTCAGTGTGCCGGGCTTGGTGGTCTGGATGGTCATGCCCTCCCAGCTGTGCTTCTGCTGCTCGATGGGGGGCGGCGTCCAGGTGGAGAGGATGCGGCCGCGGCCGGGAATCTTCATGCCGATGATGCCCATCTGGCGCTCGACGGCGAGCGGAAGCAGGGCGTCGTTGAAGCTGTAGTGGTGCGGGTCGGCGGCGTTCATGGCCATGAGGATGGTGTCGAATGGATGGCGCTTGATGCCTTCGATGAGCGCGTCGGGGCGGTAGTGGCCGGTGATGCCGAGGAAGCGCACGACCTTCTGCTGCTGCATTTCAAGGAGCGCCTCCATGGCGCCGCCTTTGGCGAAGACCTCGTTGACGTCAGTCATCGTGCCGATGTCGTGGAGCTGCCAGAGATCGACGTGGTCGGTCTGGAGGAGCTGGAGCGACTTCTCGATCATGCGCATGGAGCCGTCGCGGGTGCGCTCTTTGGTCTTGGTGGCGAGGAAGGCTTCATTGCGGCGGTGGGCCATGACTTTGCCGACGTATTGCTCGCTCCAGCGCTGGGGGCCACCGTAGATGGACGAGGTGTCAATGTAGTTGACGCCGAGATCAAGGGCGCGCTCGATGATGGGCACGGCGACGTCGAAGTTGTTGGGTTTTTCCAGCGAGGCCTGGCCACCGAGCGAGAAGATGCCGACCTTGTAGCCGGTCTTGCCGAGGTTGCGGGTGGGCATGGCGGCTTGCGTGCGCGGGTTGGAGGGCAGCGCGGGCATTGTCTTGTTGGGCGCAGTGGCGAAGGCCGAGGGCGTGAGCAGCGCGGCGGTGACGGCTCCGCTGGTTTTGAGGAAGTGGCGGCGGCCGGGATGGTGCGAGGTGGATTTGGGGTTGCTCATGGCGGGTCGCTCCTGGGTCTGCCGTGGGTGCAGCGGCAGATGGAAGTGCGACTCCATGATAACGCTGCGGTGGATGGCGCGGCACGAAGGGTGCGTGCGGATGCGCAGATCACAAAGCTGCGAAATTGTCGGCAAACTTTCTGTGGAAAAGAAAAATATTCAAGGGGGGAGTGGGGGGTATCCCCTCAGCCTCCGGGTTTTCCTGCCAGCTTTGTGGCGCGGGTGCCGACTGGAGTAGTGGTTCTGACTTACTTTTTTATTGTGCGACAAGCGGGGGAAATTGTCGGCAAAGTAGGGCGAAGTTTTTGCGGGCCCACCCTTTCCGCGGAGGGCGCGGTAAAGGGTGGGCGATCCGGTGGCTGGGTAGGGTTCGTGCATTCCCAGGTCTCAGAGTCGAGACCTGGGCACCCGGCGGCTGTTGATGAGGTCATCGTCTGGCCTTAGATCGGGAAAGACAACAGCAGATCCTTCGCTCCGCTTACCCCATCGCGCTGTGCGCGACGGGGCCCCAAGCGTGCTCCGCTCAGGATGACATGGAGGGGTGTGGCGGATTCTCATGTACGGGCTGAAGCCCGTGCCCTTCTCCCATCGTGCGTGCATGGATTTGTTGCGAAGTAAAAAGGCCGTCCCTTGCGGGACGGCCTTTTGTGTTGAGAACCAAGGTTGGGTTGAAGTGCGCCGAAGGCGCGGATGCCTGGACGGCTAGTCCCCGGCGACGGGCTCGGCCGACTGGACGGGCTTTGCGGGGGCGATGGAGTCGATGCTGACGATGCCTTCTACGGGCTTTTCGCCGAGGACGTGCTCGCGGTAGAGCTTGGCCATGCGGGCGTTCTCGGCATCGGTCTTCAGCTTGGCTTCGTTCGACTTGCTGTCGCGCGCGCGGATGCGCTCTTCGCGGGCGTTCTTGGCGATGCCGAGTTCGTCGAGGGTGTGGTTGGCCTCGGAGTTGACGTGGTCCATGTTGAGGACCAGCTCGTGGCCGACGTGGGTCATGCCGACCTTCTTGCCGCCGGCGAAGATTTCATGGCGGCCGTGCTCCTCGTACCACTTGGTGAGGGTGGCGGTCATGTGCATCTTCTCGATAATGTTGCGCCAGCCGATGCCGGTGTTGTAGGCGCAGAAGCTGATTTCGCCTTCCTGCGTGGCGTAGGGGATGATGCACTGCTCGGTGCGGCGGAAGTCGTAGTTGAAGAGGTCCTGGAACCACATGCCGGCGATGAAGAGGAAGTTCCAGCGGTCGGCGCGGCGCTTCTGGATGTCGGCCATGGTGCGGTCGCCCTTGACGCTGCCGTAGTCCTTGCCGGTGGCGTTGAAGGTCTTGTCCATCTTCTTGAGCATGTCCGTGATCTTGAAGTGGGTAGGCGCCTGGAAGGGGTCGTAGTTGCGCAGGAGCGCCAGGCCGAAGCCGATGACGGAGAGCCACTTGCCGCGCGCGGCGTCATTGACCTTGGCGAGGTCCTTGGCGACCTGATCCATGTGCAGGAAGGCGGTAACGGGCGCGGCTTCCTTGGTTTCCTTGTCGATCATGAGGGCCATGCCGATGCCGCAGTTGGGGTGGCATCCGCAGGAGAGCTGACCCCACTCGGCGTTGGGCCCGTGAATGAGGTCGGCCCAGTCAGAGAAGGTACTCATGAAGGAGATGGGGAACCAGTCGCGTGCGGGCTCGCCGAAGCCGCACTGCTTCTTGATGTCGTGGGCCATGTGCGAGAGGGTGTAGCGCTGGGCGTGACGGCGCTCGTCGCTGATGTCCTCGTCGCGGCCGGTGAAGCTGACGGGCTGGAAGCTGAGGAAGCTGATCTTCTTGGGGTTGTCGAGGGCGAACTCAATGATGCGGCCTACCTGCTCGTTGTTGATGCCGTTGATGATGGTGGTGACGGGGACGATGTCCACGCCGGCCTCGTGCAGGTTGTTGATGGCCTGGAGCTTGACGTCGAAGAGGTTGCCGACCTTGCGGTGCGAGTTGGCGGCGTTGCCGATGCCGTCAAACTGGAGGTAGACGTAGCGGAGGCCAGCCTCAGCGGCGGCGCGGCAGAGCTCCTTGCTCTTGGCGAACTCGATGCCGTTGGAGGCTGCCTGGACGCTGTTGTAGCCGACCTTGCGGGAGTAGGCGATGGCGTCAAGGAAGTAAGGCGAGAGGGTGGGCTCGCCACCGGAGAACTGGACGCTCATCTGCCGCTTGGGCTTGACGGTGATGGCGTTGTCGAGCATGGTCTTGATTTCGTCCCAGGTGAGTTCGTGGACGAAGCCGACCTGATTGGCGTCCATGAAGCAGGGGTCGCACATCATGTTGCAGCGGTTGGTGAGGTCGATGGTGAGGACCGAGCCGCGGCCGTGGGTGACTGTGGAGGTGCCGTGCTTGTGGAGCTTGCGGTCACCTTCGCCGTGGGCGCGGATGTCGCGGCCGGGGAAGCTCTCCTCAAGGTGCTTGAAGAAGGCGGGGTCGATGGACATCACGTCCTCGAAGTGGCCGTGTTTGGGGCAGTCCTTGACCATGAGGATCTGGCCGTCGCGCTCGATGATCTGGGCCTTGATTTCGCCGACCTTCTCGTTGAGCAGGACTTCGTGGGGCAGCTTGCCGTCGAGGATCTGCTGGCGGATTTCAGGGACGCACTTGGGGCAGAGAGAGTCCGTGGTGCGCGGCCAGCCGAGGGGCGGCTTCTCCTTCTGATAGCTCTTGAGCAGGGGCTGGTCGCTCCACTTGGGGGTGAACGACGGGTTGGGGCTGATACGGTTCAGCCGCTCATAAACGGCCCATGCGCCCTTGGCCGCGTAAACGGCGGCCTTCTCGGCATACTTAATGGCTTTGGACATGATGTCTGGGCTCTCCTTATTCGATTTTTTGCCAGCGGCGGTCACTTGCCCGGTGCTGTTCCAGCGCAGTGTTTGACACGGCTGGACCCATGAAAATTCAGTACAAGAGTACCCCTGTGCCGCGGTCAACCCAACGGCGGTGCAGCGAATGGGGAAATGGGGGGCTGAATGGGGATGAGGGGGTAGTGAACGGGAGGTTCAAAGCAGGGAGCGTATGAGCGGGAAGGTATTGTGAAGGAAAGGGTTAGGGGGCTTTCGGCGTCCGTGCGCGAAGGCATCGGAATTGACATGCTCGCGCGGTCGGATTGTATCGTGTTTCCACTGAGAAATCTATGAGTTACTCGCAGAGCAAGCGAGCAATCGGAGCTTATCGCGTCCGAGAGCCGATGGCTCTCGCAGATGCTGATGTGAGGTTGGGTAGGCCGGGAATCTGAAAGCGGGGGATATGACGCGAGTTCGAAAGCAGTGCCGCTATGTTGTTGAAACAGTATTTGAAGTCATCTTGCGCGCGAAGAGGTCTCCACGCGGCTATAAGCCGCTGATTGTGCTGGCACTGGCGCTACCTGGCCTGGGGGCCGGAAGTGCAACGTCCAGTGCCCAGGCGAATGGGTGGACATGGGTCGGTGGAAGCAGTTCAGTTCCCACCACATGCAGCTATCCGCTTGGATGCGGTCAGCCGGGCGTTTATGGCAAGCAGGGCACGGCGGCGGCCACGAACGTGCCGGGAGGGAAGTACGGGGCGGCGAACTGGACTGACAATGGCGGCAATCTATGGCTATTCAGCGGTGACGGTGTGGATTCGGCCGGAACGCCTGGCGGGCTGGACGATTTGTGGGAGTTTGACCAGGCAACGGGGCAGTGGGAGTGGGTAAGCGGGAGCAATACGCTTCCCTCGAAATGGAGCAACATGCCCGGGATCTACGGGACACAAGGCGTAGCCTCTGCGACCAACACGCCGGGATTCCGCGCACATGTGAATACGTGGACTGATGGCAGCGGGAACCTCTGGCTGTTTGGCGCAGGGGATGCCGGCGGCACGAATGACCTGTGGGAGTACCAGCCATCGGCGGGGACGTGGACGTGGGTGGGCGGTGCAAGCTCAATTGCGTCGGGGAGCATTGGAGCCTCGGGACTCTATGGAGTGCTCGGGCAAGCGAGCGTGACGAATTGGCCGGGGACCCGCGGTGCGTCTTATAGCTGCGGCGACAACGCGGACAACCTCTGGTTATTTGCAGGTGGCGGAGTCGATTCAGTGGGCAATGAAGGGCTCCTAAATGACCTGTGGGTCTACTCGCCCAGCTTGAAGGAGTGGGTCTGGATGGCGGGCAGCAAGACGGTGCTTGCCGCCGGCTACTATGGCGCGTCAGCCGGAGGGCCCTTGCCGGTGTACGGAACGCAGGGCACACCGGCGCCGGCAAACACGCCGGGTGGCAGGCAGGCCGGAGCGTGCTGGGTGGATAGCGGCGGCAACGTGTGGATCTTTGGAGGTTTTGGACAGCACGCAAATGGAATGCTGGGCGCCTGGAACGATCTGTGGGAGTTCAACCCGGTAAGCATGCAATGGACATGGATGGCGGGCATCGACGCGATGCCTGGCTGTGTGCCCAATGCTACCGTCTGCGGGAATCCGGGCGTTTACGGGACACAGGGCACGCCGTCTGCAGGGAACACACCGGGTGCGCGGGTGCATGCGAGCACATGGACGGACCAGGAAGGGAACTTCTGGCTTTTCGGCGGCAGTGGCTTCGACGCCAATGATCAGTATGGGTTCCTTAATGATCTGTGGGAATTTTCACCGACCACGCGGCAGTGGGCCTGGCAGGGAGGCAGTGCGACCATCGCCAGTTGTACGCCGCCGCTTGTTTCGCTGACTTGCGGGAACACCGGAGTTTATGGAAGTGAAGGGGTGGCGGACGCAGCGAACACGCCGGGGGGCCGCGACTCTGCGATGAGCTGGACGGATGCAAACGGCAATCTCTGGCTGCAGGGAGGTGAGGGATACGACGGCCTTGGGCAGTACGGGGATCTGAACGACCAATGGATGATTGCGCCGACCGGCAGCGGGCTACCGGGTACGGCTGCTCCGCAGTTGAGTCTGGCTTCGGGAAGGTATCTCTCCGCGCAAACGGTGTCCATATCGGACGGTACGCCGGGCGCGACGATTTACTACACGACTGACGGAACGCCGCCGACGCTGAACTCGGCTGTTTACTCAGGTCCATTGAGTGTGACCCAGACAGAGGCAGTGGAGGCGATAGCGGTTGCGAGCGGCTCGGCAGTGAGTAAAATCACGACCGGGTCGTATGTGCTGCCGCGGGTTTTTGATCTTACGGCGGCGCCCGCGGCGTTGACCCTGAATGCAGGCTCATCGAGCACGATTACCTTGATCGTGACGCCGCACAATGGATTCAGCGCCCCCGTGACTTTCCAATGCAAAGGATTGCCGGTGGGCGCCAGCTGTGCGTTTTCACCCGCCTCTGTGGCGCCGGCAGGTGCAGCCATATCGACAACGTTGACGATCGGTATTGCAGCCAATACCGCTTCGGCGAGAACCGGGAAGCCGGCATTTCCGACTGCGCTGGCGGGATTGTTGATGTTAGCTATCGGCCTGAGAAGACGGCGCGGTGCGGGCATTCTTCTGCTGGTGGCATTGATGGTGGCGTTGAGTCCGCTAGTGGCATGCGGCGGAGGCACAGCGAGCAGTGGCGGAGGCGGGGGTACACAAGCGACGACGTCGATGGTGACTGTCTTCGGGCTTACGACGGGAGAATCGGAGACAACAACGATTGCATTGACGGTGAATTAGCCGGAGTTAGCTGTAGCGACGAGAAAGAACAATGCCCCTCACGCGTGGAGGGGCATTGGTTTTCATGGCCTGGATCGCACAATGTCCACAGGCGATGCGAAGGGCACCGGGAGCAAGCACTCCGCGTTGATTCGGAACAGGTTACGACTATGGTTCGCCGGGACCGCCGATGGTGGCGACCTGGTTGATGATGCGCTGGACGAGGACGATGCGGATGCGGATGCGGCGGGCGACGTCGGGGAGGAATTCGGTGATGAAGTTGTCAATGGGCGCGGTGCCAAGGCCGGTGGCGAAGCGGGCGGCGGTGGCGCCGGCGTCGGTTTCCTGGCCCGGGACGTAGAGGTTGCTGATCTGATCCTCGATGGGCATGCCGAGGAGGTTGGCGTAGTTGAGCATGTTTTTGCCGTTGTCGCCCCTGGTCCAGACGACCTGGACGATGGCGTGGAGGGTGCGCCGGGGGATGGAGCGGCGGGGCATGCGGTGGTAGTGGGGGTCCTGGTGGACGAGAGAGGAGATGAGGAAGGTGCCGAAGAACTCGGCGGTCGTATCTTCAGCGTAGCTGACGCCGACGTAGCGGGCGAAGCCCGGCATGCCGGGCCCGTAGGCGGTGTGGGCGTCTGCGCCGATGGCGATGCCGGCGTTGCCGAGGATGGTGACGGCGTTGAAGGGATCCAGCAGGTTGAGGGCGGCGAGGTGGGCCTTCTCCCTGGGCGTGAGGGGCTTGACCTGGGGGCCGGTGAGGAAGCGGGCGAACCAGTTCTTGGCGGGCGGGCAGGGCTGCGTGGCTTGACCGGGCTTGCCGGTCTGCGCGGTGGCTGGGCTGGTGGCCGTGCCCGAGGAGGTCTGCGGCTCCTGGCAGGGTGTGGTTGGTGGGGTCGTGTCCTGGAGCGCGGGTGGCTGGGCCGAGGGTTGCGGGGCTGGCGCCTCGGGGAGTGGCTCGGCGGGATTGGGGGGCGCGTCCTGTGCGGGGAGGAGTGGGGCTGGGGCGAGCAGGAGGAGACCCACGGCGACGAGTGTCAGGTGGCGGCGGCGGGATGCGCGACCGGCGTGGCGAGCTTGGGGGGCGGTCATTCCTCGATCTCGCAAAGAGCCATGGCCTCGGAGGACAGGTGTCGGAATGCCTTGCAGCTACAGCATAGCGTTTCAGCACGTGGATGGGCTGCATGGGCAGGTGCGGCTCGGGAGACGGTCAAGGGCGCGCCGGGGTTGCCAGTGAAGGTTAACCCCGGCAGGCGCAAAGAGTTGCCGCGCGGATGGTCTGGAATGCGGCATTGTGTTGAAGGGCAAGATGTTGACCATCGCGGCACCCTCTGCACCGTTGGCGGCGTTGGTGGCATTGACCTTGCGGAGGAGTCTTCTGAGACTGGGGATAAGGGAGGCTGCCGTGAGCACTTATCCTCCGCCGGGGCCGGGTGGCGTAGGCCGCCGGATTGAAGAAGCGATTGAGCTTATCGAGATGGAATTGCGCCATGCGATTGGCTATGTGAATGACGCGGTGGTGCCGCAGGTGCGGAGCGAGTCGATTGCGGCGATGCGCAAGCTGTCAGAGACACTGCGCAACCTGGCGGACAAGATGGAACAGGGTCCGCGACCGCCGAAGGGACCGGGCGGGCAATGATGAGTATTGCAGCGCAGAGCCGGGGCCGATGGGCCGCCGGCTGGGCGTGCTTGACGCTGGCTGTCATGGTGGTGACGGGCTGCGGACACCGCCAGCAGACGGCGCGACTGCCTGCGCCACAGTCGGCTCCGCCGGTGATTGAGCCAACGACGCCGACAACGTCAGAAGAGGGACAGCCAACCGAAGAGCAGCCGCCTGCGGTGGCGACTGGGCGTATTCCGATTACGCGATTGCCGCATGGGGGCGTGAGCCGGGAAGATCTGGACTACATTGAGACGCACCGGCCGATCCTGACGGAGGAGGGCGACGCGACGTGGTATACGGCGCGCAGAGGGCGCAGGGCGGCGAATGGCGAGAAATTCAGTGACCACGCGCTGACCGCGGCACACCGGACGCTGCCGATGGGCTCGCTGATTGTGGTGACGAACCTGGAGAACGGGCAGTCTGCGGCGATGCGCATCAGCGATCGCGGACCGTTTGCTCCGGACAAGGTAATCGATTTGACGATTGCGTCGGCGAAGGCCACGGGCGTGTATCGGATGGGCGTGGCGCGGGTGCGGATTGATGTGTACCGCACGCCAAAGCCGATCGACACGGGCGGGCGGTGGTGCGTGCAGATTGGGGCCTTTAAGAGCGAACGCAAGGCGGAGAAGCTGAAGAAGACATTGTTGCGGAAGTATCCCGGGGCACACGTGATTGAGTTTGAGGGCGAGCACAGCTACTGGGTGCGCATCCGGCCGGAGGGGGACAACAGGGAGATGGCGGAGTCGATAGCGCGGCATGTGCGGCCCTCGCAGGGCGATGCCTACCTGACGCGGCTGGATTGAGCAGTGCTGTCATAACATGTTGGTGTGAAGATCCACTGGCTGGCACGAGCCATCGAGCATTGGCTGAATTCAAGTAAAAACCGGGCGACAAGGAGCACATGCAAACTGGGGGCGTGTTTCATGGCCCTGGTGCTCTTGCCGGGTGTTGCTTTGACGGCAGGCGGAGAGGTTTCGTCGCGAGCGCCGATGGACCAGACAGCGGCGCAGGAGGCGAGGCAAACACAAACGACAGCACAGGATGCCTATACTCTGCCACCGGACAAGCTGGCGAAGGCGGAGGCGCTGAGCCGCATCCGCGTGGTGCTGGGGTTTGCGGGCACACTGTGGTACTTCGTCTTTTTCTGGCTGCTGCTGGCCACGCGCATGGTGGCGCGGCTGGGCTACTGGGCACAGCGGGTGACGGCGCGTCGATGGCTGGAGGGACTGCTGTTCTTCGGCGTGCTGATTGTGGCGTTCACGCTGGCCGGGTTGCCGCTGGATGTTTACGGACACAACGTGAGTTTGGAGTACGGCATCAGTGTGCAGGGCTGGTGGAGCTGGCTGGGCGATGCGGCGAAGGGACTGGGGCTTTCGCTGGCGATTGGTGCGCCGGTGCTGCTGCTCTTTAACTGGGTGGTGTTTCGCTGGCCGCGGCGCTACTGGCTGGTGGGCTGGGCGGTGGCGGTTCCGCTGACGGTGCTGGGCGCGTTTGCTGCACCTCTGCTGGACCCGGTCTTCAACAAGTTTGAGCCGCTGGAGAAGAGCAATCCCGCGCTGGTGGCGCAACTGGAAAAGGTGGTGGCGCGGACGGGGACGGACATTCCCGTGGACCGCATGTACCTGATGAAGGCCAGCGCGAAGACCAACGGGCTGAACGCATACGTGACAGGCGTTGGCGCGACCAAGCGCGTGGTGGTGTGGGATACGACGGCAGGGCGGATTCCCAACGACGAGATCCTGTTCATCTTTGCGCATGAGAGCGGGCACTACGTTCTGCACCATATACCGTTGGGGCTGACGGCTTCCGCGGTGGGGACGTTTTTGTTGTTCTGGGTGTGCGCGGGCGTGGCGCGTTGGGTGGTGCGGCGGTGGGGGCCGAGGTGGGATGTGTTTGCGATTCCCAGCCGGCCCGGGTTTGTGGTGCTGCTGCTGACGCTTTCCGTGGCTAGCTTTGTGACGGAGCCGGTGAGCAATGCGTTCAGCCGGCACATCGAGCACCAGGCCGATGTGTACGGGCAGGAGGCGATTCACGGGATTGTGGCGGATCCGCAGAAGACGACGGTGGCAGCCTTCAATGCGCTGGGCGCGGCGTGGCTGGAAGACCCACATCCGAACCGCTTTCTGGTGTTCTGGGCGTACAGCCATCCTTCGATTCAGAGCCGCGCGACGTTTGCGGCGCACTATGATCCGTGGGCCGATGGCGGGCACGGGGAGTTCTTCAAACAGTGATGCGTGAACATGATCCCGGGGCGGCAGAAGGCTACAATCGGAGTATGCAATTTCTTTCGCTTTCACGCCGCCGAACGGAGACGTTTCCGCCGGAGGCCTTTGCCGAGCTTTCTCCCCGCGAGACGCAGCGGGTGAAGGAACTGTACGCCGCGGGGATGTTGCGCCAGATATGGAAGCGCGGCGATGTGCCGGGCGCGGCGATTCTGTGGGAGGCAGCGAGCGAGGCCGAGGTGAGAGCGGCGCTGGACAGTCTGCCGATTGTGCAGGCGGGGATGCTGGAGATTGTGGCGCTGACGCCGCTGGAGGCGTATCCGGGCTTTGGCCCGGCGCAGTAGAGAGCAAGGCCGGCGCGGTCGGCGCCGGGATTTCACAGGATGCAAACCCCTGCTTTTCCTCAGCCGCCGAGGCGGCAGCAGGTCGTACACTGGAGCTTCGCAATTTTCCTGAGGAGAAGGGCCGACCATGGCGTATCCCACGAATTACCGCTATACCCGCGAACATGAATGGATTGTGCTGGATGGCAAGATTGGCACCATCGGCATTACGGACTACGCGCAGAACTCGCTGGGCGACATTGTGTATGTGGACGTGCCCAAGGTGGGCGACACGGTGACGGCGAACGCGACGTTTGGATCCGTCGAGAGTGTGAAGGCGGTGAGCGATTTGTACTCGCCGGTGAGCGGCACCGTGACGGCGGTGAATGAAGAACTGAAGAACACGCCGGACAAGATCAACGAAGCGCCCCACGAGACGTGGATCATCAAGGTGGAGCTGGCGGATCCGGCGCAGTTTGACGCGCTGCTGGACGCCGCGGCCTATGAGGCGTTTATCTCGGAAGAGACGGGAAGCTAGAACCGCCATCAGGGGTCAGGAAACTGTGTCCGTGCCGGCGGGCAACGAGCGCGGCGTTCTGCGGGCAGCGGATTCTGACCACCTGGCGATGGCGGCTTTCCATAAAGGACGGACTGCACCATGCGTTACCTGCCGAAATCGCCCGCCGAGCGCGAGCAGATGATTGCCGCGATTGGCGCGGCTTCCATTGACGAACTGTTTGAAGTGATTCCCGCCGAGTACCGCTTTGCGCGCGACCTCGACATTCCGCGGCAGCAGGCGGAGAGCGAGATTATCAGCTACTTTCGCGCGGCGGGAGCGAAGAACGCAACCGACTATGTGAGCTTTCTGGGCGCGGGTGCGTACCGGCACTACCGGCCGGTGGTGATTGACTCGCTGGTGCAGCGGGGCGAGTTTCTGACAAGTTACACGCCGTACCAGGCGGAGATTACGCAGGGCACGCTGCAGGCGATCTTCGAGTTCCAGACGATGATTGCCGAGCTGACGGGCATGGACGTGGCCAATGCGAGCATGTATGACGGCTCGACGGGCGCGGCCGAGGCCGTGCTGATGGCGATGCGCGTGACGGGCCGGCACAAGGCGGTGGCGGCGGCGAGCGTGCATCCGGAATATCGCGAGGTGCTGCACACGTATCTGCAACACAGGGAGATGCCGACGGCGCTGGTGGGTTATGACGCCGAGACGGGGCGCGTGGACCTGGCAGCGCTGGACGCGGCGGTGACAGAAGAGACGGCGGCAGTGCTGGTGCAGAGCCCAAACTTCTTCGGCGTGATTGAGGACATTCCAGCGATTGCGGACATAGCACACAAGAAGGGCGCGCTGCTGATTGTGTCGATTGCCGAGGCGGTGAGCCTGGGAGTGGTGAGGCCACCGGTTGAGGCGGACATTGTGAGCATGGAAGCGCAGAGCTTTGGCGTGGCGCTGAGCTACGGCGGGCCGTTCTGCGGCGTGATTGCGGCCAAGGAGCAGTATCTGCGGCAGATGCCGGGGAGGCTGGCCGGGCAGACAGTGGACAAGGACGGGAACCGCGGCTTTGTGCTGACGCTCTCGACGCGTGAGCAGCACATCCGGCGCGAGAAGGCGACCTCGAACATCTGCACCAATCAAGCATTGGTGGCGCTGATGGCGACGATCTTCCTGACGGTGTATGGCAAAGAGGGCATTCGCGAGCTGGCGGAGCACAACCTGGCCAAGGCGGATTACGCGGCCAAGACGTTGAGCGCGCAGCCGGGAGCGAAGCTGCTGTTTACGGGCGCGCCGCGCTTTCACGAGTTTGTGCTGCAGACGGAAGAGGCTCCGGCGGCATGGAGCAAGCGGCTGCTGGACGAGAAGATTGTGGGCGGCATTGAGCTGAGCCGGTGGTATCCGGAGCTGAAGAACGCGACGCTGTGGTGCGCGACGGAAGTGATAACGCGCGAGCAGATCGACGCGGCAGCGAAGGTGCTGGCGGCGGCGCCGGTGGAGGCTTAGAAGATTCCATGGCAATACAGGGTATAGGCAGGGTAAGGGCGCACCAGACGCAGAATGAGGGGCTGGTGTTTGAGAAGTCTTCCCCGGGCAAGAAGGCGTATAAGCTGCCGCCGCTGGATGTGCCTGCGGTCAACGCTGCGGAGCTTTTGGGCGAAGCGCGTCGGGAGACTCCGGCGGCGCTGCCGGAGTTGAGCGAGATTGAGATCATCCGGCACTTCACGCGGCTTTCGACGTGGAACTACGCGATTGACCTGGGGATGTACCCGCTGGGGTCGTGCACGATGAAGTACAACCCGCGGGTGAACGAGTTTGTGGCGCGGATTGACGGGCTGGCGGATGCGCATCCCTATCGGCCGGAGTCGCTGGCGCAGGGGATTCTGGAAGTGATCGATCTGCTGCAGCGCTGCCTGATCGAGATCACGGGCATGGACGCGATAACGCTGCAGCCGGCGGCGGGCGCGCATGGCGAGTTCACCGGCATCCTGCTGGTGCGGGCGTGGCATGAGTCGCAGGGGAATGCGCGGAAGAAGATTCTGATTCCCGACTCGGCGCATGGGACGAACCCGGCGACGGCGGCTATCTGCGGCTATGCGGTGGAGAATCTGAAGTCCAACGCGGACGGGGGCATTGACCTGGAGGCGCTGGAGCGGCAGGTGGACGAAGAGACCGCCGCGCTGATGCTGACGAATCCCTCGACGATTGGAGTGTTTGAGAGCCAGATTCACCGGATTGCGGACATTCTGCACGCCAAGGGCGCGCTGCTCTATATGGATGGCGCGAACATGAACGCGCTGGTGGGCAAGGCACGGCCAGGCGACTTTGGCGTGGACGTGATGCACCTGAACCTGCACAAGACGTTTTCGACTCCGCATGGTGGCGGAGGGCCGGGATCGGGTCCGGTGGCGTGCAAGGCGTTTCTGGAGCCGTTTCTGCCGACGCCGGTGCTGGTGAGGCGCGGGACCTCCCAGGTCTCAGAATCGAGACCTGGGGCACCCGGAGAACTGTGCTGGGAATACAACCGGCCGCAGTCTGTGGGGCGGGTTCGGGCGTTTTACGGGAATACGGGGATGTTCATCCGGGCGCTGGCATACATTCTGGCGAATGGGCCGGACGGGCTGCGGCAGACGACCGAGGACGCAGTGCTGAATGCGAACTACATCCGGAAGAAGCTGGAGGACGTGTACGAACTGCCGTACAAGACGGCGTCGATGCACGAGGTGGTCTTCAGCGACAAGCGGCAGGCGGCCAAGGGTGTGAAGACGGGCGACATTGCCAAGCGGCTGATCGATTACGGGTTCCATCCGTATACAGTGAGCTTCCCGCTGATTGTGCCGGGGGCCATGATGATTGAGCCGACGGAAAGCGAGTCGCTGGAGGAGCTGGACCTGTTCATTGACGCCATGCGCGCTATCGCTCGCGAAGTGGAGGAGGATCCGGAGCTGGTGAAGTCTGCGCCGCACTCGACGCGGGTGAGCCGGCTGGACGAGGTGGCTGCGGCCCGCAAGCCGGTGCTGTGCTGGCGGGCAGAGGCAAAGGCTTAACTGGCTAAAAATGAATTGGCTGGATTCCAGGCGGCAGCGCTGGCGCATCTACTGGGGCCGGGACTGTGCCTGGGGCGGTTCCTCTTGCATAAAAATGCTGTGGGGGCCGGTCATTTATATCGTAGAGTGCGAAATTGGGAGGCATAGGCGGCGGTATCCGGCTGGAGGAGGCCGGACGTGCCTGATACTTTCGGGCATGGCGCAGTCTGTCAGGCTTAGCGGCATGACGTTGCTGGTACATAAGTAACATGGCAGAAAGTAACCCAAAAGTGGATTGCTTTCACAGGAACCGGGCGGGATAATGGGGAACCCGTAGGTATTCTAATTGGGCCCAAAATGGGAAGACCGGCGGCAAAGGTGAGGTCACTGGCGCGTGCACTGGGTGCTGGGTTGCAGTGGGGTCGGTCACCTGTCTGCCGTAAAGCAAGGATTGGTTGCGCCGGGGCCGTTGACGTGACGCGGCGGGAGCGCAGGGAGTCACGATGAGGATGCGAGACGACGAGAGCGGCCAGATGCTGGTGATGACGGCACTGAGCCTGGCGATTCTGCTGGGGTTTGTGGGGCTGGCTGTGGACGTGGGCGTGATGTTCCGCGCACAGCGAAATATGCAGATTGCGGCGGATGCGGCGGCAGTGGCTGCGGCGCTGAACGCCAGCTATAGCACGGTGAGCGGGAGCTCGCCGACATCTGCGGCTCAAGCCGCGGCCTCACTGAATGGGGTTGCCGCCAACTATGTCACTTTGAACGCCCCGCCTCAATTCGGGTGGCATACGGGAGTCGGCTACTACGAGGTGATCGTCAGCACGCCGAATCCGACGATCTTCATGAACATTTTTGGTATGCACTCGATCAATGTGGCGGCGCGGGCGGTGGCGGGGATTGTGCCAAGCCCGAGCTGCATTTACGTTTTGGACCCGACGGACCCTGCCACGCTTGATGTCCAAGGAAATGCCCTGATCAACACGCCGAACTGCGGTATTGAAGTGGCTTCCAGTAATCCTGGTGCGATTTGCACCACGGGCGGCAAGGCGACGATCAACGCCCCGATCATTCGCACTCCGGGCGGACAGACTGGCAGCGGAAAATGCAACGGCTTTCAATCGAACGTCCTGCAAAGCGGTTCGCTTTCGGTTACTGATCCTTTAAATAACTTCCTGGGATCCCCAACGAACCCTCCGTGTGCGGTGAATGACACGAGCACAAAGACACTTTCTGGTTCTGTAGCCGGGCCGGGTTTTGGAAATTCTGTTTGCTACTCGAACGCCATATCAATCAGCAATGCAAATTTGGGACCGGGAACCTATGTATTCGAGAACGGCGTCACTCTCAACGGAACTGTGAATGTCGGGACACCGTCGGCACCGAATACCACGACGACAAATGGTGCAACCCTGGACGTGGAAAATGGTGGCTTCTGGCAGGGCAATGCGGCCTTGAGTATCTATGCGCCGCAGAACAAGGCGAACCCCTACAATGGGATTGCTCTGATGGTTCCCTCGACCAACCAGGTTCCGACGTGCGACCCCAGCATCAAGCAGCCTGCGCCGTGCCTGCAGGTGCAGTTTGGCAGTGGGTATGGCAACCTCACCGGGCTGATTTATGCGCCTGCGGCTACTGTCTACATGCAAGATAACGGTGGAGGGACGGTTGTCACAGGCATCATTTCGTACAAGTTGTACGACAAGAGCTCAACCCTCTCGGTGACTGATAGTTACAATTCGCAGAACCCAAGTACCACGCCGCTCTCCACTGTTGCGATGGTGGAGTAGGAGGAGGACCGGCATGACGTTCAGGAAGATCATAAGTCGATATCAGGATTGGCCGCGTTTGCGCGAGGATGCCGGGCAGGCGCTGGTGGAGACGGCTGTCTCCGCTGCGTTCATGATTGTAATTCTGCTGGGGGCGCTGGAGCTGGGCAGGGTGGCCTATGCGTCGATTGAGATGGCCAATTCCGCGCGGGCGGCGGTGCAGGTTGCCTGCATGAATGGGGGGGCTCTTTCGCTCAGTCCTACCACCCCTGCTCAGTATCTGCCTAATCAGAGCCTCATGCTGGCTGCGGCACAGGCTGACGCGGCGGAGATCTCCAGCTCCAGCTTCAACCCCAATAACAATTTCGCCTTAACTCCAGGTATATCTTGCGTGTGTGCCAACGGTGCACTCTCGACCTGCACGGTAGGAGATTGCAACAAATCATTCATCCTGGTGACGGTGACTGCGACCACGTCGGCTACCTTTGACCCGATCTTCCATTTCCCGGGAATTCTTGGGAGCTATACGCTGTATGGGCATGCCTCCCAACAGGTCTTGCCGCAATGATGGAGAAGATGGCAAACACGTGGCGTAGCAAGCTGTGGCGCGGCCAGCCAATGCGTGGGCGTGCTCGGGGCATCCAGCGGCAGGATGGCGCGGCACTGGTGGAGACAGCGCTTTCGATGGCTGTTTATCTCGCGGTGCTGTTTGGCATGATTACGTTCTGCTACGCACTGTATGCCTATAACTTTGTGTCCAACGCGGCGCGGCTGGCCACGCGGTATGCGGTTGTGCGGGGGGCCAATTCCTGCACCATTGCCCCATCTTTTCCTGATTGCAGCATGCCCAACATCACTCCGGCAAGCGCTCTGCAGACCTATGTGCGGAACCTGGGGTATCCCGGCATCAATTCGAGCAATGTGACGGTGACGGCGACATGGCAGTGTCCCGCAATAAGTAAAACGACAGGACTCCAGACTGGATGGGGGAGTTGCGGTACCGGCACTACGCTGAACTCGCAAGGCAATGCGGTACAAGTGCGGGTGACGTATGCCTTTCCGCTGAGCATTCCTTTCTGGAAGAATGGGTCCTTAACAGTAGGCAGCAACTCGCAGATGGTGATTAACGAGTGAGCCTGCCGGTGAGGCATGGGAGATCTGTGTTCCGGGACGGCGCTGCCGGACTTGATTCCCACACATCGCAGCTTTGATTCACAAGCCCAACCCTGGGCTGAGCGGGCCTACACTCGATGGTATGGCCAGTTTTCCTGATGTAACCCTGGACGCGGGGCTGCCCGCGAATGTGGACGCCGAGAAGACCATTCTTGGCGCGATTCTGCTCGACAATACGGCGCACTCCGAGGCTGCGGAGAAGCTGGAGGCGGACGACTTTTCGCTGGACTCGCACCGGCGCATCTTTTTGCGCATGAGCGAGCTGATGAACGAGCAGCGCGCGGTGGACATTGTGACGCTAGCCAACGAGCTGGCCCGCTACAAGGAAATTGAGGCGGTGGGTGGCGTGGCGTATCTGGCGTCGCTGACCGAGGGTTTGCCGCTGCGGCCGGTGATTGAAGAGTACATCCGCATTGTGAAGGACAAGAGCCTGCTGCGGCGGCTGATGATGATCTGCTCGGCGGCGATTGCGCGGGCGGCGGACCAGAGCGAGACGGCGCTGGAGGTGCTGGGCGCAGCGGAGGCACAACTGCTGGAGGTGAGCGAGAAGGGCACCTCGGCAGGGTTCCAGAGCCTGGACCAGATAGTTGCGAACTCGTTTGGCAGCATTGACAACCTGTTCAAGCAAAGCCGCGAGGTGACGGGGCTGGCCACGGATTTTACCGAGCTTGACCGCAGCACGAGCGGGTTGCAAAAGGGCGAGCTGATCATTGTGGCGGCGCGGCCATCGATGGGCAAGACGGCGTTTGCGATCAACATGGCGCAGAACGCGGCGGTGAATCACGGCGCGACTGTGGCGGTGTTCAGTCTGGAAATGAGCAAGGAGTCGCTGCTGCGAAGGATGCTGGCCTCACAGGCATGGGTGGACCAGAGGAAGCTGCAAACGGGCTTTATTTCGCGCGAGGACCAGGAGAAGCTGCAGCGAGCGCTGGAGCAACTGGTGGAGTCGCGACTGTTTATCGACGACACGGCGGGCATTTCGCTGGCGGAGATGCGGGCTAAGGCGCGGCGGCTGAAACAGAACAGCGGCGGGCTGGACCTGCTGGTGGTGGACTACCTGCAGTTGATGTCGGCCACGCTGCCCTCGGCGGGCGGCAAGCGGTATGAGAACCGTACGCAGGAGGTGTCTGCGATTTCGCGCGGGCTGAAGGCGCTGGCCAAAGAGCTGGATGTGCCGGTGGTGGCGCTGTCGCAGCTTTCGCGTGCGAGCGAGCGGCGCGGCGACGACAAACGGCCGTTGCTGAGCGACCTGCGCGAGTCGGGCTCGATTGAGCAGGACGCGGACGTGGTGATGTTCATACATCGCGATGCGTACTACAACCGCGACGAGGAGATGTCCGAGTCAGACAAGGCGAAATCGGAGATCATCATCGCCAAGCAGCGCAACGGGCCGACGGGCACGGTGCAACTGCACTTCATCTCGCGGTTCACGCGGTTCGACAATCCGGGAGAAGAGACGGTCTAGTTGCGACGCTGATTGGATGAGCCCTTAGGCAATAGACCAGAGGCCGGCAGCGAGGTCTTCGCCGGCGTGGGTGAGGCTCTCCGGGCGGCCGAGGTCGCGCCAGTAGTACTGGTCTGCGCGGAAGGCGAGGATGCTTTCTCCGCGCGCGGCGAGGCGCAGGTAGGCGGGGATGATGGAGAAGGCGCCTTCTTCTTCCAGCAGCGAGAGCAGGCGCGGCGCAAGGATGTGAATGCCGGAGAAGGCCAGCGGCTGCGGATGCGCGGCGGGGCGGGCCATTTCCTGCGTGTGCTCGGAGCCGGTGCGGCGGCCGCAGAGCTGAGCGACCTGGTCAAAGAGCAGAGGGCGCGCGGTGGGGCGGTCCTGCACGGCGAGCGTGGCCAGAGCTTTGTGCTCGGCGTGATGGCGGAGCATGCTTGCAAGGTCGATGGTGCTGATGACGTCGACGTTGTGCAGGATGAAGGGATCGCCGGCGCCGGGTGAGTCGAGAAAGAACGGCGCGGCTTTTTTGAGGCCGCCGCCAGTGTCGAGGAGTGCTTCCTCGTGCGAGAGGACGATGTGCATGCCGAAGTTGCCGTGGCTGTGCAGGTAATCGGCAATCATGTCAGCGAAGTGATGCGTGTTGATGATGACATCGTGCACGCCGAAAGCGCGCAGGCGGCGGAGCGTGATTTCAAGCAGGGTGCAGCCCGCGACTTCAACGAGGGCCTTGGGGCGGTCGTTGGTGAGCGGGCGCAGCCGCGTGCCGAGACCTGCGGCGAGGATCATTGCCTTCATCGGCCAGCCTTCTCCAGCTCAATGTGGCGCAGCTCGACGTCGATGCCACTGTTGGCGCGCAGATGCCGGGCGAGCTGTTCGGCGAGGAAGACGGAGCGGTGCTGGCCGCCGGTGCAGCCGAAGGAGACCATGAGGTGCTTGAAGCCGCGGCTCTGGTAGGCGCTGACACTGGAGTTGACGAGCGAGAGCACGCTGGCGAGGTACTGGTGAACGGCTTGTTGCTGATTGAGGTAGTCGATAACGGGAGCGTCCTTACCGGTGAGCTGGCGGAAGCGTTCCTCGCGGCCGGGATTGGGGAGGCAGCGCGCATCGAAGACGAAGCCGCCGCCATTACCGGAGTTGTCTGTGGGTGGCTCACGATGGAAGGAGAAGCTGAAGACGCGGACGGTGAGGCGATCGGCTGAGGCGGGGAAGCTTTGCAGCTTCTCTGAGCCGAGCATGTTATTGAAAGCGTCCATGAGCGCAGGCAGCGCGACGGGGAGCGTGACGTTGTGTGCGAGCCAGCGGAGGTTCTTGAGCGCGTAGGGGACGCTCTGCAGGAAGTGTGCCTTGCGCTCGTAGAAGCCGCGGAAGCCGTAGGCGCCGAGGGCCTGCATGATGCGCACGTAGACGTAGGCGTAGTAGTGCTCCATGAAGGCTGCGCGATCGACGGGGATGTAGTCAGCGAGGCAGTCGAGGTAGTCGTCGAGGAGTTGCTGACGCAGCGCGGGCGGCAGGTCTGCCTTGCCGTCGTAAAGCAGCGACGCGATGTCGTATTGCAGCGCGCCCTTGCGCCCGCCCTGGTAGTCGAGGAAGAAGGGTTGGCCGTCGCGCAGCATTACGTTGCGTGACTGGAAGTCGCGATAGAGGAAGAAGTCGTGGTCGGCGGCGAGCAGGAGGCGGGTGAGGCGGTTGAAGTCATTTTCGAGGGCCTGCTCGTTGAATGGCACGCCGGCAAGGCGCAGGAAATAGTACTTGAAGTAGTTGAGATCCCAGGCGATGGACTGGCGGTCAAAGCTGGCGCGGGGATAGCAGACCTTGTAGTTGAGGTCGCGGCTAGCTTCGACCTGGAAGCGCGGGAGGACGGCAACGACCTTGCGGTAGGCCTCGATGACGTTGGGCGCGATAGTGTCGGCGTGGCGATGCGCGCTGAGGTACTCGAAGAGCGTGGTGTTGCCGAGGTCTTCTTCGAGGTAGGCACCCTGGGCGAGGTCCTCGGCATAAATGGCGGGGACGGGCAGGCCTTTGCGGCGGAAGTGCCGCGAGAATTCGAGGAAGGCGCGGTTCTCTTCGCGGACGGAGTGCAGGATGCCGATGGCGCTGGCCCCGTTTGTGCTGAGGCGGAAGATGGCGCGCCCGGAGCCGCCGAGCTGGCCCTGAAGCGGCTGGACACTGGCGGGGGGAGCGTGAAAATGCTGCTCAAAGAGCCGTTGAAGGACTTCCATGAATATCTTTCTGGGGCGTGCTGGCGCTTAGAGCCTGTGATTAACTTTGCCTTGGAATAGCCAAAGTCTTCGTCCTCCGCCTCGTCTCACGCGATTTCCCCTCGCAATGCCGTCCACGGGAAAGATAATGACAGGCTCTAACAACAGGGTAAACAGTGGTGGGAAGCGGTGCAAGGCGCGGGTGCGCGGGCGCGGTGACTGCAATTCAAGGTTCGTTGAGGATGAGGACGATGCGGCCGGTGATGAGGTCGTTGGGTGATCCGTCCGGCTCGAGCTCCAGCAGCTCGACGGGGAAGGTGACGTTGTGGGGGCGCAGGACGAGGCGCTGGGCGAGGAAATCGACGTAGCGCACGGCAAGGTGGGCGTGGCGGCGGACAGCGTAAAGGTTGGGCCGGTCTTGCCGGTAGGGCGCGAGCGAGTTGTAGTGGCGATCGATGACGGCAAGTGCATCAGGCAAAACGAGAGGATGCATGGGGGGTGAATCTGACGGAGGAATGCGCACGGCGACGAAGCGCTGCCATGCGCGGCGCCCGGCGGAGGCGCGGGCGCGCACGGAGTCAAGCGCATGTGCGGGCAGGTGAAGCCGCGACTGCACGGCAGCCGGGCGGATGTTGGGCTCAAACAGGGCCACGCTGTGGGAGACCACGGGAACGGTGCTCAGTGCAGACTCGACGGGCGGGTCATCGGAGTGGCGATGCGATGGGAGCAGGTCAGCGGCGGCGAGTTGCTGCGCAACGAGGATGCGGTCCATGGCCTTGAGGGAAAGCTGGCGGCGGTTGTGGAGGAAGTTGGACAGATGCGACTGGCCATAGCCGGTTTGGCGCGCCAAAAGCGACACGCTGAGCGTACCCCGCCTGATTCTGCGGAGCAGCTCCATGCGGAGACGCTCATGCATCTGGGTGAAGTTCATCTGTGGAAAGTCCGCCCCCGGCAATACCTACGAAAGATCGCTGTTTTCCTGCAGCAAACTCCTTTGCGGTAAAGGGCCATATTTTGTGGCGCTCGGCCTGTAGATGGATCGGACTGGGGCGGAAAGAAGCAATGTCACATTGACGCAAGAAAAGCCGAATTCTAGATTGGCTTTACTTTATCTCGCACAGCTCTGTGGGGAACCGAATCTGGGGAGAACACTTCAATTGTAAGAACGTGTAGGAACGTAATCTTGCTCTTCGAATGCGGCTATTCGTCAGCGAGGTACGACTTTCGTTGTAGGCTGGCCCGTGTTTCCCGCTCACAGGCGCTCGGCAGAGGCGCCAAGGGCACAGTGGTGTGAACGATTCCAGGATCTGCGCGCTATGAGCATGACAAGAAACGAGAGAAGACAAACGGCAATCCTGCATCAGAACAACAGAATTCTGAGTAGCCGGAGTTGGTTCTCTTCACCCCGCCGGGGCAGGCTGAAGGTGCTGTCTGGGCGGGAGCAAACGCTTTCACGGAGAATCCGTCATGGAATTGCGCGTTCATTTGAAAGTTTGCGAGGGGTGCGGTTGTCTTTGGTATCGGGCCCAGACGCAGGACAGTGTGTATTGCCGGGGGTGTGAAGACAGGCTGAAGGAGTTTCCCAGCCCGGAAAGCCGCAAGCGGCGCGGGCGGCCGGTGCGAAGGCCACTGGATCATGTGTGGGCCGTGGTTGAGGCAATGGGAGGTGCGGAATGAGCGCAGCACTCCAGTTGCCGATGGTGTGGGGGACGGACGGGCTGAAGAAAGCGTGGCCCGAACGTGGGTGTGCGGAGCAGCATGAGGACACTGCATGGACAGCGGCACGGCGGGCGGAGAAGCTGGCGCAGCCTCTGCCCGATGCGAGCCTGGCGTTCTATCGCAAGCATACGGAGAGCCTGCTGCGGCGCTATCTGTATGCGTCGATGCAGGTGGGCCGGGCGCCGTCGATTCTGGGCGAGCCTGTCGCGCGGGGGTGGGCATCAAGCAGGCCAGTGCGCACGTTTGAGGATGCAGTCATTTTTGTCCTGGACGTGGAGAAGTGCCTGGATCGGTTGGGCGCGCTGGATCGGCATCTGCTGAGCAGGGTGGTGCTGCAGGAGTACACGCAGTCTGAGGCAGCGGCACTGCTGGGAATGAGCGTGCGGGCAGTGGGGTACAAGCTGCCGCAGGCGCTGGACCGGCTGACGGAAAAGCTACTGCAGAACGGGCTGCTGGTGCTGCCGCAGGACTGAGCGCGGCAGCGCAAAGCGAGAGGGAGCGTCTTTGAGGGGCGCTCTCTCTCTTGTTTGCGCGTGGGATTGGCCCGGTCTGATATGTTTGGATGCGTTCCGCGCGATGCGCGACCGGATCAATAAAGACTGCAAGGAGTCCGTGCCATGTTCAGGATCGTTCGTCATGCCGCCACTGGCATTTTGCTGTTTCCCATCGCGTTGGCAGCGCAGCAATCGTCGTTGAAGCCCACGACCGCTGAGGAAGCGCCGCAGCGCGACACAAGCTACATTGATGCGCAGGGTACGGCGCACGTGACGCGCGTGGTGCCGATTCCGCAGACCATCAGTCCGGAGGCGCAGCGATATCTGAACCATTCCGAGCCGGACCAGGGCCCTGAAGAGCCGCTGGCGGACCGGCGGGCGCGCACGGATGCATGGGCGGTGCGTGCGGCGGCGGCGTGGAGCAAGCTCTGCCCCAATACCCTGGTGAACACGGCTCTGGCCGGGGTGCCTGTGCGCATTGTGATGCCGGAGGGAATGCCGGCAAGCAACAAGGACAAGGTTCTCCTGAACATTCACGGTGGCGGCTTCAATTCGGATTCGGGGTCGTATACAGAGACGATTCCGATCGCTGGCTATTCGAAGATCAAGGTGGTGGCGGTGCTGTACAGGCTGGCACCGGAGCATCCATTCCCGGCAGCGGTGGACGACTCGGTGGCGGTGTACAAGGAGTTGCTGAAGACGTACAAGCCGGACCACATTGTCATTTATGGAACATCGGCGGGCGCGATTCTGACGGGCGAAGTGGCGGTGCGGCTGAAGCAGCTTGGACTGCCGATGCCGGCGGCGCTGGGCATCTTCAGCGGGCTGGGAGACTTTGCGCGGGATGGCGATTCGCGGTCACTGTTTGCGCTGCGGGGCCTGGCGGGGCATCTGGACCCGCCGACTGATGGGCCGCATGACTCATACTACGCAGGCAAGACGGATCCAAAGGATCCGGTGCTTTCGCCGGTCTACGCGGACCTGCGCGGGCTGCCGCCGACGCTGTTTGTGACCAGCACGCGGGACATGCTGCTGAGCGGGACGGTGAACCTGCACAGGGCATTTCTGAATGCAGGCGTGGACGCGCGGCTGGTGGTGTTTGACGCCCTGCCGCACGCATTCTGGTATGACCAGGAGCTGCCAGAAGCGATCGAGGCCAACCATGCGATGGCGGACTTCTTCGTGAAGCACCTGGGAAAGTGAAAAGGCCTGCCGCCCGTTCTAGCCGGTGATGGTGAGCACGGGGCAACTGGCGTCCGCGATAAGGCGGAACGCGCCGGAGGTGCGCATCTCCAGGCCGAGGTGCGAGGTTTTGCGGATACCCAGTACAAGAAGATCGATTTTGTATTCTTCGATGTGGCCGATGATGCGGTCGTAGGCCTTGCCGGTCTTGACGAAGGTGCGCGGATTGCAGAACTCACTCACGCGTTGAGGGATGAGTTTGTCGAGCGCGTGTTTGTAATGCGCTTCGAGCTCGGCGGTGCGGTCTGCTTCGTCGGGTGATCCCTCGGGAACCACGTTGAGGACGTCGAGGTTGCAACCGGCGGCCTCGGCAAAGGTGAGTGCGTAGACAGCGGCGCGGGCCGCTGCGGGCGTGAGGTCCGTGGCGTAGAGAATGCGGCAGAAAGGCATGGAAGTCGCGTTGGTGGGTGGTGTGTGCGGGCCGACGGTGAGGCAGGGCCAGCGGGTGGAGCGGAGGATCTTTTCTGCAACGGAACCGATAAGCTCGTGCTCGACGGGGCCTGCGCCATGCGTACCCAGAATGATGAGCGAGGGCGCATGCTGCTCTGCGAGCGCTGGAATGACCTGGTGGGGATTGCCGTCCAGAAGGATGGGCTCGGCTTCCAGGGTGGGGGTGCTGAGCGCGCGTGCGCGGTGCATGAGCTGCGCGCTCAGCTCTTCACGCTGACGGCTCGGCCTGCGCTGGCCCATCTCGACCTCCATGGCGGCCTGAGTGAGCAGGAAGGCATGGGTGACGAGGAGCCTGGCGGCGAAATGGCTGGCCAGGAGCCGGGCATAGTTGCCGGCATTCTCGGAGCAGGTTGAGAAATCAGTTGCAAAAACAACGGTGTTGACGTTGAGTTCCGGTCGTTCGCCTACGATGGGCACCGTGCAAGCCTCCCTTGCCGCCGGACCGAAAGGTCGTGGGCGACGGTGTGAATGGGTTAGCTGTTTTCGGGAATCGGCGTTACGGGAATGTGCAGCGCCGTGTTGATGCGTGAGAAGAACTCGAAGGCTGCGGCCACTGCGGTGAGCTCGATGAGTTCCTGATGGTTGAAGTGCGCGCGAACAGCGCGGTAAGTCTGCTCGCTGATGGCATGGCCGGACAGATGAAGCATGCCGGCATAGCGGAAGCCGGACTTCTCCTTTGGAGAGAACGGACCGGACTCGAAGGTGTCGATGGCGCCGATTTGCTCCGGTGTGGCACCGCGCTGGAGTGCCAGCTGGCGATGCGCGCTGACGCAGTAATTGCACTCGTTGAGCGAGGCTACGCGGGTGGCGATTAGTTCCTTGTACGCGGCGGGTAGCGCGCCATCGCCCATGAGCGGCTTGAGGAGAGCAGGCATGGCGACGGCAAGCGCGGGCACATTGGCCAATGCCTTGAACATGTTGGGCACTACGCCGCGATCATGCATAAGTTGATCGTAGAGTGCGGCGACTTCGTCAGGAACCTGGTCGCGCTCGAGCAGTGGAACACGCGGACGGGGTGCGGGCTCTGCAGTCATCGGGACTCCGGAAGTTGGATGATCTGGCTCCAGTCTCATGAGTGCAAACTGCGGGCTTACTGCCGGGGAAGGCTCGCGTCCTTGTTGAACCTGCGCCGGCAGATCGTCTCTGCAGAGGGTCGATGAGGCCGGTTCCAGTGTAACTCTGCCGGTGGGTGGGGTGCCGGAGCAGGTTTCCGGGTTGTCAGGCGGTGGGGGCAACGCTGAGGCCGGCGCGCACACGCTGCATGATGCCGAGGTAGAAGGCAAGGTTGTGGACGGTGTTGAGCGTGGCAGAGAGCGGCTCACCGGCCTGCATGAGGTGGCGCAGGTAGGCGCGCGAGTAGCGGCGGCAGACCATGCAGTCGCAGGCGGGGTCGAGAGGGCTCTGGTCCTCGGCGTACTGCTTGTTTTTGATGTTGACGCGGCCCTCGCTGGTGAAGAGCAGGCCGTGGCGGGCGGCGCGGGTGGGCAGCACGCAATCCATCATGTCCACACCCATGCGGGCGTACTGCTCGATCTCGTCGGGGTAGCCGACGCCCATGAGGTAGCGCGGCTTGTCGGCGGGGAGCAGTGGGAGGACTTCGGCAATCATCTCCTGCGTGAGGTGGCGGGGCTCGCCTACGCTGAGTCCGCCGATGGCGTAGCCGTCGAAGTCCATCTCGACGAGGCGCTGGGCGCTTTCTCGGCGCAGGTCGAGATGGGTGCCGCCCTGCACGATGCCGAAGAGGCTTTGCGTCTGTCCGGCGAAGTCGTTGTGCCAGGGGACTTCGTGCTGGTGTGCGCGGAAGTGATCGAGGGAGCGGCGGGCCCAGGCCATGGTGAGGCGCAGGCTCTCCTGCGCGCGCTCGCGGGTGGCGGGGTACTCGGTGCACTCGTCGAAGGCCATGGCGATGTCCGCGCCGAGGGCGATCTGCACATCCATGGAATGTTCAGGAGTAAAAGAGTGCGAACTCCCGTCGAGGTGGGAGCGGAAGCGCACGCCCTCGTCGGTGACTTTGCGGAGCGCGCTGAGGGAGAAGACCTGGAAGCCGCCGGAGTCGGTGAGCATGGCGCGCGGCCAGCTGATGAAGCGATGGAGGCCGCCCATGCGGCGGATGGCCTCATGGCCGGGGCGCAGGTAGAGGTGGTAGGTGTTGCCGAGGATGATCTGCGCGCCGAGGGACTCGACGATGTCCTGCGGGACGGCCTTGACGCTGCCTGCGGTGCCGACGGGCATGAAGACGGGCGTTTCGACGACCTGATGCGGCAGGTGCATGCGAGCGCGGCGGCCGCCTGCGGAGGTGGTGTTGAGCAGGGTGAAGTCGAGGCCCATCTGTTGATTTTAACGGGCGATCTTACCGGGAGGCGCGCCAGAGCTCGCTCTCGACAGGAACGACGGCGTGGGCTTCATCTGGAGATTGGGCGAGCAGGGTGGCGAGCAGTTGAGAGATGGTGTGGCCGCTGCGCGGGTCGTGAAGGTCCGGCGCGATTTCATTGAGCGGGACGAGGACGAAGGCGCGTTCCGCGAGACGCGGGTGGGGAAGCTGCAGGTGCGCCTCGTGGAGGACAAAGTCGCCGAGGAGCAGGATGTCGAGGTCGAGGGTGCGGGGGCCGTTGGGGATGCCGTGGGAGCGGTCGCGGCCGAAGTCCTTTTCGAGGGCGAGCAGGCGATCGAGGAGTGTGCGCGGGGCGAGGCCTGTTTCGAGTGCGATGACGGCGTTGAGGAAGCGGGGCTGCTCGGCGAGGCCGACGGGAGCGGTGGAGTAGAGCGAGGAGCGGGCGACGATGCGGCCCAGCGAGGCGAGGCGCTCGGCTGCGGCGACGAGCGTGGCCTCGGGCGGGCCGGCGTGGCTGGCCAGGTTTGCGCCGAGGCCGATGTAGGCGGTGTGCATTGCTTTCAGGGTATCGCGGAATGCTTGACTTTCGTTCTTCCCACTCGATGGGCTTATAGAGTTGGAGGCATTGCGCGGATAGTGCTAGCCTCTTTCGGATGAATAACTGTCGCCTCTTTGCTCTTTCAATCCTTGCCGGTTCGATTTCTCTTGCCAGCTCGGCACAATCCAGCTTTCCGCAGAAACCGTTAAGTCACACGGAAGTTCTGGCGTGGATGGACTTTGGCGGGGCCGGTAATCGTGT
>JAKAFB010000118.1 GCA_021818105.1 Acidobacteriota bacterium | reverse complement strand
CGACGGGCTGGCCACCGACTTCGAGCGTGAACTGGGCTGTGCCGCCCTGCAGATCGAAGTATTGCGCGGCGATGTTGTAGCGGCCTGCGGGGCCTGTGTAGGTCCATTCGGCGGAGCAAGTATGAGCACCCACAGGGGCTGAAGCCCCCTTTTCAATTTGGGCGCCTTTGTACGGGCTAAAGCCCGTACCCTTCATTGAGGCTGCGCCCTGACACGAGACTGCTTTGCCGTGCGACGCGTCTTCCCATGGCGTGACGTCGATGACTTTGTAGCCGGTGAGGCGGGCGCCTTCAGCTTCAAGGCGGTTAGGATAGTGTCCGGCGCGGCCCTGTGCGTCGGAAATGCCACTGAGCTTGAGGAAGTACTGCGTGACGGCGTCGCGCCACACGATGGCGTGGCCGGCCTGGTACTGGAGGCGCGGGAGCATGTTGTTGTAGAGCGCGGGATCGATGCGGTCCTTGAGCGAGGCCCAGTCGGTGACGAATCCGGCGGCCTGTGCCGCGCCTGCGTAGTGGCTGTCGTAGATGTACTGGATGACCGTTTTGCCGTTGTGCAGCTTCCAGGTATAAGGCACGTGGTGGAAGAAGAGCAGCAGATCGTCGGGTGTGGTGGCGGCGGACTCGTAGATGCGTGCGACCTGCGGCGGGTACTGGCCCACGAAGCCCGTGCCGGTGGCAACGGTGCGGTCAAAGCCCACGCCGAGGTGGTTGGCCTTGTGCCACTGGCCCCAGCCGTTGCGCTCACTGGATTCAATGTTGGGGCCGTAGTGGCTGCCGGTAATGTCAGTGAGCGTCTGCAGTCCGAGAGGGCCGGTGTAGCTGAGATAGGCGGGCCAGCTTTGCATCAGCATTTTTTCTACGGTGGTGACGACGGCGGGGTCGAGGCTGATGGTCTGGCGGGTCCACTCCACGGCAATCTGGCTGGCAGTGAGGCTGGGATCCCAGGCTAGGCGGCCAAAGGCGTAGAGGTTGGACATGGCGAGCGGCGAGCCGAGCCAGTGGTCGCGGCCCACGCCGGCTACGGCAACCATGCCGCCCAGCGGCTGGTGGAAGGATTGGCCCGCGATGATCTGGCTGACGGGTGTGGATCTGCCGCCTGCGCGCAGATCGAAGTTGAGCACCCATTGCCACATGGGCGCAAGGTAGACGAGATGGCGCTGCTGGCCGGTGTACTCCTGCGTTACCTGGATTTCCATGGCCTGGCTGATGTGTTCGAGTCCGGCAAAGAGTGGCGATACGGGTTCCTGTACCTGGAAGTCGATGGGGCCTTCCTTGGTCTGGATGATGACATTGGGCGCGAACTTTCCGTCGAGCGGGTGGAAGATGTCATAGGCGGCGCGGGCGCGGTCGGCCTTGGGGTTGCGCCAGTCGAGGTGATGGTTGTAGACAAAGGCGCGGTAGAGCACGACGCCGCCGTGTGGCGCGAGCGCGTCGGCAAGGGTGTTGGCGGCGTCGGCAGGCGTGCGGCCATAGCTGGCGGGGCCGGGTTGGCCCTCGGAGTCGGCCTTGACGGTGAAACCGGCGAAATCAGGGATGAGGGCGTAGATTTCGTTGATCTTGGTGGTCCACCAGGCTTTCACGGCGGGGTCGAGTGGATCGTAGGTGCTGAGGCCGCCGATTTTCTGCGGGCTGGCCACGTCCACGCTGATGGCGAGGCGCACGCCCCACGGGCGCATGGCATCGGCGATGCGGGCAAGGCCTTGGAGCATGTCCGGCTGAAGGAAGGCCGTGGCGTTGTTCACGTTGTTCACGTTGCAGCCGTTGATGCCGACGGAGGCGAGCAGGCGCGCGTAGGTGGCGACGGGTGCGAGGTCGTCGCGGACGTGGCCTCCCTCAAAGAAGATGCTGCGGCCCGCGTAACCGCGCTCGATGGAGCCGTCGGCATTGTCCCATTCATCGACCCAGCGGATGGGCATGGCGGGCCGCTCGCGCAGGTTGGCTTGGCTCATGTCGGTGCCCTGGGCAAGATTGCGCAGAAGAGCGAAGACGCCGTAGAGCACGGCGCGCGGGCTTCCGCCGACGATGTCCAGTTCGCGTCCCTCCTGCTCGTCGGTCCACGAGATGATAAATCCGTCGGGATCGAGAAAGACGCGCGTGTTCTTGTGAGCGCGTATGCCGAACTCCTGCGCGGTGCCAAGGATGATAGTGTTGCGGCCGGAGTCAGCCAGCTTGCCAGCGCTGAGTGAGAGCAGCCCGCGCTGGAGTTCCGCGGCGGCGTTGATTTCCACGGGGTCCTGGCCGAGCGCGACGACGTGCGTGGGCACGCTGAGCGGCTTGTTGAGCGGCGCGTAACGCAGCCATGCCGGGTCGTTGGTCTGTGCGCTGGCGGCGGCTGCGCCGCACAGGGTTGCGGCAATGGCCGTGCAGGCCAGCAAAGCGATTTTCTTCGGCGTCATGGTCATCCCCGGCGTGCGGATTTGCACACTCAACGTTCTATCACCTCGGGCACAAAGGGGCACAGATTGATAGACTGGGTTGTTTCTTTTGGCCGGGAGGGTTCTGCGGTATGCCGAAGTTGATGCAGGCAGTGGTGAAGGCTCAGGCAGGGCCGGGTGTGGAGCTGCGCGAAGTGCCGGTGCCGGAGCCCGGCGCGGGAGAAGTGCTCGTGCGGGTGACGGCGGCCAGTGTGTGCGGCACGGACCTGCACATTTACAACTGGGATCCGTGGGCGCAGGGACGCATTCATCCGCCGCTGATTCCGGGGCATGAGTTTGCCGGTGAAGTGGCGGCGGTGGGCAGTGGCGTGACCACGGTGAAGGAAGGCGACCCGGTGAGCGCGGAGATGCACGTGGCCTGCGGCAAGTGCCTGCAGTGCCGCACGGGGCTGGCGCACGTGTGCCAGCATGTGCGCATCCTGGGCGTGGACGCCAACGGCGCCTTTGCCAGCTACGCGATTATTCCGGAGACGAATATCTGGAAGCTGTCGCCGGCGATTCCGCATGATTACGCGAGCCTGCTGGACCCGCTGGGCAACGCGGTGCACACGGTTCTGGCCGGGCCGATTGCCGCCAAGACCGTGGCGATTACCGGCTGTGGTCCGATTGGGTTGTTTTCGATTGCTGTGGCCAGGGCCTGCGGTGCGGCGCGCGTGTATGCGATGGAGGTGAATGCGCATCGGCGCAGCGTGGCAGCGGAGATGGGCGCGGATATGGCGCTGGACCCTTCAGCAGATCACGTGGAGGATAGGATTCTGGAGGCCACGGGCGGCACGGGCGTGGATGTGCTGCTGGAGATGTCAGGGCATCCCAAGGCAATGGCGCAGGGCTTTGCGATTCTGCGCACGGGCGGACGCGCGTCGCTGCTGGGGATTCCGTCAAAGCCGGTGGAACTGGACTTTGCGCGCGACATCATCTTCAAGGGCGCCACGGTGCAGGGCATCAACGGGCGCAAGATGTTTGAGACGTGGTTTCAGATGGAGGCGCTGCTGGCTGCGCACAAGCTGAACCTGGAGCCGGCGATTACGCACCGGCTGAAGCTGAGCGAGTTTGCGCAGGCGATGCAACTGCTGCAGAGCGGCGAGGCCATCAAGGTGGTGCTCAAGCCGGAGTAGCGGCCGCATCCCAGCCGGGCGCATTCTTAATTGGCTGCGAGTGCGTTCACCGTCAGTGCCAACGTGGTGGAGTGCGTGGTTGCCGTGATGCCGTTGCTGGACTGCGCGGTGACCTTGACCGTGTAGTTGCCGGAGGGCGTGGGCAGGTTATGCGGCGGCCCGTGGTTGTAGTAGTAGTACTGCGGCGAGCAGGCGACGGTGCCGAGGGTTCCCACGAAGGCGACCAGAGCCAGGAGCGCGAGGCGGCTGAGCCAGCGGCGGCGGCGTGCGCCAAAGGCGAGTCCCGCGAGTCCCAGAGCACCGGGCAGCAGCACGGCCCAGGCAACAGGATGCGAGGAGGGGCGCTGCTGCGGCGTGGCCCTGGCGGTGGCGGCAATGCCTGCCGACGTGGCGACCACCATGGTGCTGGTAATGGCTGTTGTGGCGTTGGGCAGAATCTCAATGTTCTCCGGCGTAAAGGTGCAGTCAGACTGGTCCGGCAGGCCGGAGCAGGAGAGCGTGACAAACATCGGAGCCGTGAGCGAAGAGGCGTTGATGGGCGTGATGGAGGCGACGACCGATCCTGATTGGCCAGCGGTGAGGGTGAGAGATGCCGGCGCAACGGAGACAGCGAAGTCCGGTGTGGTGCTGGTGAGGGCGCTGACGGGTGTGACCTGAGAAACGGAGGTCAGGTGCGCGGAGTCTCCTGCATAGACTGCCGTGAGGCTATGAGCGCCCGGAAGCAGGTCGAGGACAGATGTGGCGTGGCCCTGGGCGTCAAGCGCAACGCCGGCAAAGGGCTTGCCCTGGTCCTTGATGATGACAGCGCCGGTGGCGGGCTGGCCATCCTGGCCGAGCACGGTAACGGAGACCGTGGCCTGTGTGTGGCCGCCGTGGTCGTGCGTCTCGGCGGTCAGGGTGGTTTCTGTGGCAAGGCCCCGGGTGTTTCCGGCGGGTAAGGCCAGCGCGGGCAGCGCCAGCGCGATACCCATTCCTGCAGCAACCAACTCGAGCCGCGCGGCGCGGCTGACAAAACGTCTCACGTGTACCTTGCTCCAAACTTCCAGCAGAAATCTGCAGATTGCCCTTTTGCGGCAGCGTAGGACTATTGTATCCGGCGGGGGCATGGGCGGGCCAACCGGCTGTCCGTTTGGACGTTGCGAGGTGGGAAGCGTCTGAGCCGGCAGGTCCCGCCACCCGGGCAAAGCGCGCTATGCTTTCTGGTTGAGGTGAACCGCCATGACGGAGATTGCTGCGCGAACGCAGCTTGCTTACCTGACCGATGCCCTGAATGAACTGCGCGCCAAAGGGACCTATTTCAAGCTGCGCGTGCTGGAGGACCAGCAGGCGCCGGTGTGCCACTACGACGGCAAGGAAGTGCTTAACCTGGCCAGCAACAACTATCTGGGACTGGCCAACGACCCGCGACTGATTGAGGCCGCGGTGGACGCCACACGCACCTACGGCGTGGGCTCGGGCGCGGTGCGGACGATTGCCGGAACAATGCGTATCCACATGGAGCTGGAAGAGAAGATTGCGCGCTTCAAGAATGTTGAGGCGTGCGTGGTCTTCCAGAGCGGCTTTGCTGCGAACGCGGGCACGGTGAGCGCGATTCTGGGCAAAGAGGACTTCATTTTGTCGGATGAGCTGAACCACGCCAGCATTATTGACGGCGCGCGGCTGTCGCGGGCGAAGATCAAGGTGTTTCGCCACAAGGACGTGGACCACTGCGAGGAGTTGCTGAAAGAAGTGGCGAACGAGCCAGGCCACAAGCTGGTGATTACCGACGGCGTGTTCAGCATGGACGGCGACATTGGGCCGGTGGACAAGCTGGCCGCGCTGACGGAGAAGTATGGCGCGATCATGATGGTGGATGACGCGCACGCCTCGGGCGTGCTGGGGCGCAACGGGCGTGGGTCGATTGATCACTTTGGCATGCACGGGCGCGTGGATGTGCAGGTGGGCACGCTGTCAAAGGCGATTGGCGCGCTGGGCGGGTATGTGTGCGGCTCGCGGGATTTGATTGACTACCTCTACCACCGGGCGCGGCCATTTCTGTTCTCCACGTCGCATCCGCCGTCCGTGGCGGCCACGTGCATTGCGGCGTTCGACATCCTGGAGAACGAGCCGGAGCGCATCGAGCGGCTGTGGGCGAATACGCGCTACTTCCAGGGTGAACTGAAGCGCGCTGGCTTCAACATTGGCGGCGTGAATACTCCGGCGACAGAGACGCCGATTACGCCGGTGATTGTGGGCGAAGGGCGCGCGGCTATGGAGTTCAGCAAGGCGCTGTTTGACGAAGGCGTGATGGGCACGGGCATCGCATTCCCCACAGTGCCGGAGGGCAAGGCGCGCATCCGGCTGATTGTGACCAGCGAGCACACGCGGCCGCAACTGGACCGCGCGCTGGAGACTCTGGAGCGCGTGGCGAAGCGGATGAATCTGCTGTAACAGCGAGGTGTTTCACAGATT
>JAKAFB010000117.1 GCA_021818105.1 Acidobacteriota bacterium | reverse complement strand
CCCGAGATCATCAATATCCCGTATCCGACCTCGCGCGACATTCGCAACCTGCTGCCGTTCTTTCCCGGCGTGGTGCAGGACGCGAGCGGGCAGGTGCATGTTGCGGGGTCTGAGACATGGGCCACGCTGGATACGCTTGACAATTTCGACATACGCTCGCCGATCAGCGGCAACCTTGCGCTGCGTGTGAGCGCGGACGCGGTTCGCTCCATCAACCAGGAGACGACGCGGTATCCAGTGCAGTACGGTCGCGCCACGGGCGGAGTGATCGCATTCTACACCGGCATGGGCGATAACAAGTTCCGCTTCAATGCCACGGATTTTCTGCCGTCCCTCCAGCAGAAAAATGGCATCCGCTTCGACAAGTTCGTGCCGCGGTTCACGTTCACGGGACCGATTGTGCGCAACAAGGCGTGGTTCTTCGACGGCCTTGAGCTCGAGTACGACAACATCTATATCCCCGAGTTACCGTCGAACGCAGACACGAACCATCTGCTGCGTGGGAGTAACCTGCTGCGCACGCAGGTGAACATCACCTCGAAGAACATTCTTTCGATGGGGCTGCTGGTGAACGGGTATCACTCGCCGTACGATGGCCTGTCGGCGCTGGTTCCACAGGAGAGCACAACGAAGCGCAACACTGACGCGTGGCTGCCGTACGCGCGCGATCAGCACAGCTTCAAGAGCGGAGCGCTGCTGGACGTGGGCGTAGGCCTGACGAGGATTCGCGACGGGTACGAGCCGCATCCAGGCGGTCCATTCGAATTGACACCGGAGACCTCGCTGGGCAGCTACTTTGAAAGCCTGGTGGGCCGATCACAGCGCGTGGAAGGAAATGCTCTGCTGTATTTGCCGACACAGTATTGGATGGGACGTCACGACCTGCAGACCGGCATCGATGTTGATCATATTGAGTACTTCGAGGCTTATGATCGCGCCCCGGTGAACTATCTGCGCGAGGACGGAACGTTGCTCCGGCAGAGCACGTTTCCTGCGATCGCGCCGTTTACACGCCACGACATGGAGGTCGGCGCGTATGCACAGGACCGCTGGACCGTACGCGATGGCGTGCTATTGGAGCCGGGCCTGCGCTTTGACTGGGATGAGGTTGTGCGCAGGCCGTTATGGTCGCCGCGGCTCGCAGCGGTAATCACGCCGCCGCATGCGCCGGGCGGGACGAAGATCTCAGCAGGCATTGGCGTCTACTATGAGCACACGCAGCTCGAGTACCTGACGCGCTCACTTGCCGGTGTGCGCAACGATACGTATTACGCGGCGGACGGCATGACGCCGGCCGGTCCGCCGGTGCAGACTACGTTCACCTTTGATCCAAGTTCGCTGCGCGAGGCGCGCGCGGTGAACTGGAGTGTCGGTCTTGAGCAGGAGCTGCCGTGGCGAATCTACGTGAAGGCCAACCTGATCGAAAAGCGTGTATCGGATGAATTCACCTATGCGAATGTCGGCAACCCGGCAGCGACCTACGGGAGTTTTGTTCTGACGAATGCGCGCGTGGATCATGACCGTTTGGGAGAGATCGAAGCGCGGCGTACCTTCCATGACAACTACACGCTCTTCGGCGCGTACACGCACTCCACTGCGCATACCAACGCGGCTATCGACTACATTCCAACGACCTCACTGCTTGGGCCGCAACAGCCGGGTCCGCTTGATTGGGACACGCCGAACCGAGTGCTTTCCTGGGGATGGATGCCGTTTTATCTTCCCTGGTTCAATAAGAACTGGGATTTTGTCTACACCATGGACTGGCACACCGGATTTCCGTATACGGCCATCAACGCGAATCACGAGGTTGTGGGTATCGCGAACGCACAACGGTTCCCGAACTACACATCATTCAGCCCCGGTCTGGAGTGGCGGTTCCACTTCCGCGGTATGTACCTTGGCCTGCGCGGAGTCCTGGAAAATGTGACGAATAGCATGAACCCCTATGTGGTGAACAACGTGGTGGATTCACCGCAGTACGGGATCTTCAGCGAGCCCATGGGAAGAGCGATGACAGCGCGCATCCGGTTGATCAATTCGAACAGGTAAAGATCTCCAACCGGCACAAGCCCTGACGGTGGGGCATGTCGCTGCGTGCTACACAACGCCGCGGGAGGCAATCTCTACAGGCTCTCTCTTGTGAGCCATCAACTCTGCCGCCTTCAGTGCGATGTGTTCCGCGCTAACCTCCAGTTCCTTGACCAGTTCCCAAGGCGCTCCTGAATCGCCGAAGCGATCCCGGATGCCAATCGCAGCGGTCATCACAGGATGACCGTAGAGTCTTGGACTCTCTGTGATCACTGAGCTGACGCGCCCTGACAGGGCTCCGATCTGATGTTCCTCCGCGGTCACGATGACGCCCGTTTCACGAGCCGCCCGGATGATGGCTTCGCTGTCGATGGGTTTGAGAGTGTGCATGTTGAGGATGCGTGTGGTATATCCGTACTCCTGGCGCAGGATCCACGCAGCGCGCATGGCCTCAGGCACTTCTGGCCCGCAGGCGATGATGGACAGGTCCTCGCCATCATTCGTGCAGTTCTCGTCTAGCCTCGTCTCAAAAGCCTCGGCGAAGTTGGCTACCTGGCGACGCAGCCGAATGCGATTGGCTTTGCCAAAGACGAAGGGCGTCGCCTCGGTTGTGACGATCGGTGTGGCTTCCCGCGCGAAGCGGATGTATTTGGGGCCCTGATGTTGGAGCAGTAGATAAGTGGTTGCCTTGCGCGCCTCCACCGTGTCGCAGGGTACCACGACTGACATGTTGGGCAGACCTGTCATGGCAAACAGATCTTCAAGTGCCTGGTGCGTGGCGCCATCTGGCCCTACGGAGACACCGGCATGGGCTCCAACGACCAGCACATTCAGATTGGGGTAGCAAATGGAGATGCGGATCTGATCAAGGTTGCGTGCAGCGGAGAAGGTGGCATAGGAGCCAACGACCGGCAGCTTGCCCTCTCGCGCAAAGCCTGCAGCAGCCGAAGTTGCGGACTGCTCGGCGATGCCCATGCTGAACCAGCGCTTCGCGCGCTCCGGCTTACCCGCATGGAATTCGCTAATGGTGATGGAACCGGAGATATCCAGTCCCAGGCAGACCACGCGATCATCCCCGCCGTTTGCGGCAAGCGACTGGCCCAGTCCCTTCCGCGTTGGTTCCATTGCAACCTTCATCGTGTCGTCGCTGTTCCACCAATAATCGTGGGAGAACTGCGGAAATCTTGATTCGAGATTGCGGGTGGCTTCGGCCTGGAAGTTGTTTGCCCGATTGAGCAGTTCCTCCACTGGCAGAGCGTCGGAAAGGCCCAGGTCGCTCAGGGCTAAATCGAGTTCCTTGCGATTGGGCGCCTTGCCGTGCCATCCTGCCTGATCTTCCATGAAGTTGACGCCCTTGCCTTTGACCGTGTCGGCCAGGATGACGACTGGTTTTCCTTCAACGGCACGGGCCTCGTTGAAAGCCTTCACGAGCTCGCCCATATCGTGACCGTTCACGCGCAATACCTTCCAGCCGAAGCTCGCATATTTATCGGCCAGCGGCTCGACCTGCATCACATCCGTGACCCAGCCATCGATCTGCAGGCGATTGCAGTCGATCACGGCGATAAGGTTGTCGAGGCGGTAGTGTGCAGCTTCCATGACTGCCTCCCAAACCTGTCCCTCCTGCTGTTCGCCGTCGCCCATCAGACAGAAGACTTTGTGTCGTTTTTCATTAAGACGCGCAGCAAGCGCCATGCCCACAGCGATGCTGAGCCCCTGGCCAAGGGAGCCGGTGGAGACCTCGACGCCGGGAAGCTTAAGGCAGTGCGGGTGGCCCTGGAACGGTGAGCCTAATTTGCGCAGTGTGACGATATCTTCGAGCGGGCAGAACCCAGCAAAGGCGAGTCCGAGATAGAGGCTGGGCGCCTTGTGGCCTGCCGACCAGATGATGCGATCCCGATCTGGCCAGTCGGGGTTGGCGGGATCGTGGTGGGCGGCATGGAGATACAGGGCCGCAGTAATGTCCATGATGGAGAGAGTGCCTCCGGCATGCCCCGACCCTGCGGCGCAGAGTGCAACCATGTCATAGCCACGCATCAGGTTGGCGGCTTCCTTGAGTTGATCGATCGTGTATTCCCGAATTACGTTTCCGGTGGCGGAATCAATAAGTGCCATTGCCTTCTCCTCGGCAGGTGAGCGCGCTCCAGGGAATGCGCGAGAATCAGAGATTGTGCTTTGTCCAGTCGGCGATTCTTACGAGAGCCTCCTCCAACTGGGGCATGGAGTTGGCTACGCTGAAGCGCAGGTAGCCCTCGCCAAACTGTCCGAACGCGGTGCCGGACAGTGCCGCGACTCCGGCCTGTTCGAGCAATGCGTCGGCCAGAGGCTTCGATTTCCAGCCGGTCTTCTCAATGTTCGGGAAGACATAGAACGCGCCCTTGGGCATGCGACAGGAGAAGCCGGGTATGCGATTCAGTCCTTCGACGAAGAACCTGCTGCGACGCTCAAACTCTGTCCGCATCAGGTCCACGGGGCTCTGATCGCCGGTGATCGCTTCAATGCCCGCGCGTTGGGTGAAGCTAGCGGTGCAGGAGTTGGAATTAGTCATAAGCCGGGTGAAGTGGGCTGCAAGATCTGACCGCATCACGCCATAGCCCATCCGCCAGCCCGTCATGGCATAGGTCTTTGAGAAGCCGTCGAGCAGGATGGTGCGGTCCTGCATCCAGGGCAGGGACATGATGGAGAACGGCTCACCCTCGAATTGCAGACGGCTGTAGATTTCGTCCGAGAGGACCAGGATGTTGCGATCGCCGATGGCATGCGCGATTCTCTCGACGTCCTTGCGAGGCAGGATGCCGCCCGTCGGATTCTGCGGCGAGTTGAGGATGATGAGACGCGTGCGATCCGTAATCAACGATTCCAGTTCCCCCGGATCGACTGCGAAGTCCCTTTCCTCACGCAGGGGAATGGGAACAGCGGTGCCACCCACGTAGTTGATCATCGACTCGTAGATCGGGAAACCGGGATTGGGGTAGATCACCTCATCGCCGTGATCGATGAGGGACAGCATGGTATAGAAAATGATGGGTTTGCCACCAGGTACGACCACGACCTCATCGGCAGAAACGTCAACATTGCGCGTGCGGCTTACATAGTCGGCGATGGTCTGGCGCAGCTCGGGCAGCCCGGCCGACGGGCCATAGTGGGTCCAGTGGGTGTGAAGCGCAGTGGAAGCGGCCTCCACGATGTTGGACGGGGTGTCGAAATCGGGTTCTCCAATTTCAAGGTGGACAATGCTCTTGCCCTGCCGCTCGAGCGTTTTCGCTTTGCTGAGAACCTCGAATGCGGTTTCCGTGCCCAGCCGGGACATACGTGGGGCAAGTAGCAGTTGATGCTGCAATGTTGAGGTGATCATGTATGCCGCTCCTGGGGGCAGTACCCACCCCGGGGCGACCTAGGCCGTCCGGGTTGCAATATGCCCAAACGGCCACTGATTCTATCCCTGCCAAACAGCACAGTATGTGACGGGGAACACTTTCTTGCAGGTCTGCTGAGTGGGAGAGATTGACTCCTGACTGCGGGGCAAAATCCGGTCCCGTCATGGGTCCTTGATGCAGCTTTGGCTGACCGACGCCGATTTCCGGGGCGCCTGTAATTTGTCTATAACCAATGATTTGGTCTACATTGCGCGTGATGGAGCATGGAGGCACCTCCGCGATACGCACAGGCGGAGGATTGTGGCCATGCCTGAACAGCTCCGGCGTGAGGCATGCTGAGCGCAGGCGTTTGTTGCAGGGGCCCGCGCCAGATGCGTTGTCTCCAACGTCCCTGCCTTGCCGGCCTCCCAGGTGCAGACGCCTGTGTCAAGTAATGTGCTTATCTGAGGCGAGGTCAATGACCAGTGCGCGGGAATTCCCGGCTGCTGAATCGCTGCAAAGAAATCTGGCTTGAGTCTTAACTTCGGCGTAGAGCTATCCCAGTTGAGCGCATTGCCCTCGCGGTCTTGTGCGTGCAGAGTTTCCAGTGCCCTCAGACATGCCCTTGGCTCACTGAATGTATTAAGATGTGACCGCTGTTGCAACCGCGGAGAACTTGGC
>JAKAFB010000116.1 GCA_021818105.1 Acidobacteriota bacterium | reverse complement strand
GCTCCCGCCGCCTTGTCGAGCTGCGCATCGCCGGCGAAAAGCGCCTCATCGCCGCCGAAGACGCCGCCCGCTACCGTGACGCACTCGGCATTCCGTTGCCCCCCGGCCTGCCCACGGCGCTGCTGGAGCCGGTCGCCCATCCGGTCCTTGAACTCGTCCGCCGCTTCGCCCGCACCCACGGCCCCTTCACGCTCCACGAAGCCGCCGACCGCTTCGCCCTCGACCCATCCGCGGTCGAAGCCACACTCCACCGTCTCGCCCAGGAAGGCCGCATCCTCGAAGGCGGCTTCCGTCCCGGCGGCCTTCACCGCGAGTGGTGCGATGCCGAAATCCTCCGCCAGATTCGCCGCAAGTCCCTTGCCCGTCTCCGCCGCGAAGTGGAGCCCGTCGAGCAGCGCACGCTCGCCCGCTTCCTCACACATTGGCAGGGCCTGCTCGCTCCACGCCGCAGCGCGCATGCCCATCTCGACACATTGCTCGACGTCATTGAAAGCCTTCAGGGCGCGCCGCTGCCCGCCTCGCTTCTCGAAACAGCAATTCTCCCCGCCCGCATCCCCGACTATGCGCCCGGCGACCTCGACACGCTCATCGCTGCCGGAGAAGTCGCTTGGGCAGGTGTCGAGCCGCTCGGCGAGCGCGACGGCCGCATCGCCCTTTTCCTCGCGGACAAGCTGCCTCTGCTCGCGCAGCAGCGGCCGCAGCCTGATCCACTCACCGAACGCGAAGAGAAGCTGCTTGCCGTGCTTCAATCCACCGGTGCCAGTTTTTTTGATCCGCTTCATCAGGCAGTCGGCGGAGGCTATCCCGGCGAGTCCATTGACGCGCTCTGGAGCCTCGTCTGGCGCGGCCTCATCACCAACGACTCGCTCCATGCCCTGCGTGCCTACATCACTAGGCCCGAGAGCTCCCGCACCCCGCGCCGCCTGCATACAGGTGCTGCCTTCCGTTCGCGCCGTACCACGCCGCCCACTGCCCAGGGCCGCTGGTCGCTGTTGCCGCTCGGCACACAGCAGGGAAGTCCCACGCCTTCCGTCACCGAGCGCAGCCACGCTCTCGCTCAGCAACTGCTCAACCGCTACGGCGTGCTCATGCGCGAGCACGCCGCTGCCGAAAACATCCCCGGCGGCTTCAGCGCCGTCTACGACGTACTCAAGGCCCTCGAAGAGAGCGGCCGCATCCGCCGCGGCTACTTCGTCGCCGGCCTCGGCGCCACGCAGTTCGCCCTGCCCGCCGCCGTCGATCTGCTGCGCCAGTTGCGCACCGAGCCGCCCGACGACAAGCCCGAGTTCGTGCAGCTCTCTGCCGCAGACCCCGCCAACCCCTATGGCTCTGTTCTGCGCTGGCCTGATCTGCCACCCATGGACGACGACGCGGAGTCCGCGCCGCGCATCCTCACCCGCGCCGTCTACGCCGAGGTCATCCTGCGCAACGGCCAGATCGTCGCTTGGCTCCGCCGCAACAATCCCCACCTGCTCGTCTTCCTTCCCGCCGACGAGCCGGAGCGCTCCCAGATCGCCGCCGGTCTTGCCCACTTCCTCTGCGCACGCGGCCAGCAGAAGATGCGCGCCGGCAGCCATCAGGGTGTGCTCATCACCACCATCAACGGCCAGCCTGTCGCCGCGCACCCCATGGCGCGCTTTCTCATGGATGCAGGCTTCCATCCCGGCCCGCTCGGCATGCACCTCCGCCGCATTCCCCTCGCGCTCACGCAACGCGATCCCCAGCCCGAGGAGCTGCAATAAGCCATGCCCGAAGGCGATACGCTCTTCCGCACCGCCCGCGCACTCAGCCGTGCTCTCGCCGGCAAACCCATCACCGGCTTCCGCTCCACCTACCCGCTGCTCACCCGCTTCCATGACGACACGCCCCTCACCGGCCAACTCGTCACCCGCGTCGAATCGCGTGGCAAGTGGCTTCTGATCTACTTCTCCGGCGGCGCCACGCTCGCCACTCATTTACTCATGAACGGCAGTTGGCACATCTATCGTCCCGGCGAACGATGGCAGCAGCCGCGCATCAACATGAGAATCGTGATCGAGAACAGCGACTTTCTCGCCGTCGGATTCCGCGTCCCGGTTGCCCGGATGCACACCGCGCAATCGCTCGCGCGCGACCGCCGCATCCCGCTGCCCGCGCTCGACGTCCTCAGTCCTGAATTCGACGCCGACGCGGCCTGCCAGCGCCTCCTCGCCTGCTCCCGTGAAGAAGTTGGTGATGTGCTCCTGCATCAGGAAGTGCTCGCCGGTGTGGGCAACGAATTCAAGTCGGAGATCTGCTTCGTCACCGGCATCAACCCCTTCTGCCGCGTGGCTGAACTCGCACCAGGGCAGGCAGCCGCGCTCATTGCCGCCGCGCAACAACTCGTCTCTGCCAACGTGCTGGAGGACTCAGGCGACATGATTGTCACTTATAAAGGCAGCCACCGCCGCACCACGCACCAGTCCGACCCGACGGAGAGCCTGTGGGTTTACGGCCGCAAAGGCCAGCCCTGCCGCCGCTGCGGCGATCCCATTCGCAGCCGCATGCAGGGGCAGGACGTGCGCGTCACCTTCTGGTGCCAACACTGCCAGCCCATGCCGGATGGTTCCGATGTCGATGGATGAAGTGAGTTAGTTGCTCTTGCCCAGCCCAAAGATCTTCTGGAAGAGATTGCGATGATCTGCGGGGTGATCGCACGTGTCCGTCGGCGCCGTGCCGTCAAGGAACGCGGCCTGGTAGGAATCCGGGCACGCCGCATCGCTCAGCAGGTTGGTCACCTTGTCCAGGTCAACAACCTGCACGCCATCCGGTGGCGTAAAGTCATGCGTGTCGCTGTATTGCGGCAATGCAACAGCCTTCTTCATAAAGTCAGCCCAGATGGGTGCAGCCGCCTGCGCGCCTTCCAGCTTGATGTCCGTGTAGTCATCGTTGCCCACCCACACAATGCACAGCAGGTTCGTGGTGAAGCCCGCAAACCACGCATCGTGACTGGTCCCCGTCTTGCCTGCGGCCGGCGCGAAGAAGCCCATGTTCCGTACGCCCGCGCCTGTTCCCTGGCCGCGCAGAACGTTCTCCATCATCGCCGTTGTCAAAAAGGCCACGCGCGGGTCGAGCACCTGTTTGGATGTCGGCGTAACGTCCGTCACGATGTCGCCCGTCGCCGTGCGAATGCTGGCCAGCATCCACGGGTCAATGTGCAGCCCGTTGTTGGCAAACGCCGTGTACGCCCCCGCCATCTCCAGTGGTGTCGCATCATAGGATCCGATGGCCACCGAGGGTGTGCCCTGCGCACTTTTGATGCCCGCATCGCGGGCTAATCCTGCCACGCGATCAAACCCAACCATCGCCGCCAGTCCGATCGTCGCATTGTTCAGTGAGCGCATCAGCGCATACTGTGCCGTTACCTGGTCGTGGTACTCGCCCTCGTAGTTACGCGGCGTGTACTCCTGGTCACCCACGTTGTAAGTCGTCTGCTGATCGCTCAGCATCGTCAGTGGAGAAAACAGCTTGTCCTGTCCCGGCAACAGCGTGCCCTCCACCGCCGTCTGGAAGCCCGCTGCATAGACAAACGGCTTGAAGATGGAGCCCGTGGGTCGGTGCGCCACCGCGTGATTCAGTTGCGACGTCCCATAGCTCCTGCCGCCCACCAGCGCCAGCACCTGCCCCGTGTGCGGGTTCAGCGCCACCAGCGCCACCTGCGGGTACACATAGGGCCTGCCCAGCTTCCGGTCGCGCGCGTGTTTGCGGTCCACAAGCTGGTCAATCGAACGCACTGTCGATTCCACCGCGCTGGTCGCCAGCTCCTGTAAATCCGGGTCTAGTGACGTATAAATGCGCAGCCCTTCGCGGTTGTAATCGCGGTCCCCAAGCTTCTGCGCAAGCTGGTCCCGAACCAGGTCAACAAAATACGGCGCCTCGCTCGCGTCCACGCTCCCCGGAACAATGTGCAACGGCTCCGTCTTTGCTTTCTCTGCCTGCTCCTTTGAGATGGCTCCTGTCTCCACCATCGCGTCCAGCACCAGGTTGCGGCGCTCCATCGCGCGCTCAGGATGCCGGAACGGGCTCAGCCGGTTCGGGCTCTGGATGATGCCTGCCAGCAGAGCGCACTCAGCCAGATCAAGTTGACGCACATCCTTGCCAAAGTACGCCTGTGCCGCCTCGCCAAATCCATCCACGGAAAAGCTGCCCCGCTGCCCCAGGTTGATCTCGTTGGCATACATCTCAAAGATCTGCTGTTTGGTGAAGCGATGCTCAAGCTGGAACGTGATGATGATCTCGATCAGCTTGCGCTTGATGCGCCGCTCCGGCGTAAGAAAGAAGCCGCGCGCCAGCTGCATCGTCAGCGTGGATCCGCCTTCCGTCCACCGATGCCCCGGCGTCAGATCGTTTCTCAGCGCGCCAAGAATGCGTATGTAGTCCACGCCGCCATGATCAAAAAAGCGGCGGTCCTCAATGGAGACCACTGCGTGCACCAGATTCTGCGGCAGTTCGTCATAGGTCACCAGCCGCCGCTTGGTGCGGTTTGCGTCCTCGCTCAGTCCCGTAATCAGCAGCGGTTCCAGCTCGTAGCTCGCCAGTTGCTGGCCATGGTCGTCCGTCACGGACCCAACCACGCCGTTCTGAATGTGAATTGTCACTGCATCCGGCGCGTGATACGACTGTGGCCCCGGCCGAACCGTGATGCTCTGCCCATCCTGGCTGAAGGTGCCCAGTTGCGAGGCATGCGCAGAGCCGTCCGCCGTGTAGCCCGCCTCGCGCAGCTCACTCACAATCAGTTGAAGGCTCACCTTCTGCCCCGGCCTTACCTCTCGCGGAGCAGCATAGATCTTGGCGGTCTCTGCAAACAGCGGCTGTTTTAGCCGTGCGTCCACAATACCTCGGTACTTGACGTACCAGTACCCTCCGACGCTCAGCACCAGCAACGCCACCACCGCCACGCACACCAGCGCCACGCGCAGCAACATTGTACGCACGGGATGCTTGCGTGTAGGGATTGCCAGTTTGACCTTCAACGCCATCGCTGCTCCCTGGAACCCAGCCCTCTAGGCATTCACTGCAGTGAGCAGCGCGTCTTCCTGCACGCGTGCCTTCGCGTGCGTCACCACTTCGCTCAATGCCACATCTACACTGCTGGCTGTCGCGCGCGTAACAAACTCCACCTGACCGGCTGCAGCCTTCTTGCCCACGTTGATGCGGTAGGGAATCCCCACCAGATCCGCATCTTTGAATTTCACGCCCGCGCGCTCGTCTCTGTCATCCAGCAGCACATCCAGCCCCGCAGCTTCCAGCTCCGCAGCCAGCTTCTCTCCCGTCTCGCGCAGTGCTGCATCGGCTACATTCGTCACTGTTACCACCACTGCAAACGGCGCAATCGACGCCTGCAGCCAGAAGCCGTTCTGGTCGTTCGACTGCTCAATCGCCGCCGTCAGAATGCGCTCAATGCCAATGCCGTAGCTGCCCATGATCGGCGTCACTTCCTTGCCGTTCTCATCCAGCACGCGCGCGCCCATGCTCTCGGAGTACTTGTAGCCCAGCTTGAAGATGTGGCCCACCTCCACCGCCTTGCCCACTACCAGTCTGCCCTCGCAGCCGCGCATCGGGCATCCCTCGCCCTCGTTCACCGTGCGGATATCCGCGCTCAGCGTCCATTTGAAGTCACGCTCCGGCGTCACGTTGCGCAGGTGATAGTCCATCTTGTTGGCGCCGGCCACCAGGTTCTTGCGCCCTTCCAGCGTGCGGTCCACCACCACTGTCAACCCGTCTTCCAGCGGCTCCTTCGCGTACTGCAAGCCCACAGGCCCCAGAAAACCTGCCGGCCCCTTGAAGTACTGCTCCAGCTCCTCAGCCTGCATGGGCCGCAGCTCCGCCGCGCCAATCTCGCCCATTAGCTTGGTTTCATTCACCTGGTGGTCGCCGCGCAAAAAAGCCGCAACGCCATGCCACGAATCCTTTTCACCTGCGGCCCCACGCTTCAGCGCCATATACGCCACGCACTTGATGTCGCTCGCCGGCGAAATCTTGAAGAACTCCGCCACGTCCGCTATCGCCGCGCAGCCCGGCGTGTGCACCAGCTCCGGCATGCCGTCGCCCGTCGGCT
>JAKAFB010000041.1 GCA_021818105.1 Acidobacteriota bacterium | reverse complement strand
CGCCCGCGCTAGTACCGGTTCCGCTCAGTGCAACCGTCAATGGCCCGCCTGAAATATTCCCGTCGATCGTCAACTGCCCCGTCAACGTTCCCGTCTGACTTGGCGTAAACGTCACCTGGATCGTGCAACTCGCGCCCGCCTGCACGGTCGTATTTGCGCAGTTGTCGGTTTCGCCAAAATCCCCGCTCACGGACACCGACGTGGGCATCAGCGCTGTGCTCCCAGTATTCGTCAGCGTCACCGTCTGCGCGCTGCTCGTCGTGCCATACGCATGGTTGCCGAACGTCAAAGATGCTGGACTCACCGTCGCCGTTGTCATCTGTGTGCCTGCGGTCCACAGCGGAATTTGCCAAACGCCGCGCCCGTAGGTAGCCGCGGCCAACACGTTCTGCTGGGCCGTCGCCGGAGCCGCGCTCAGCCCCACCACAGGCGCATCCGGCAGTCCCGCGCCATAGGCCGCCCAGCAATTCGAGGCCGCGGTCGCGCAGTTGCCCACCTGCCGCGTCGAATACACGCCCACATCCGTCGCAATATATGCCGTATTCGCATCCAGCGGGTCAATCACGATGCTGCTCGCAGGGGCCGCTGGCAGGTTCGACGTAATCACTTCCCAGTGCGCCCCACCATCCGTCGAGCGATACGCCACGCGAATCGCCTCCGTGGGGCTCGGCATTCCTTCCACCGTCACGTACACTGTGTTTCCCGTCGCATCATGCGGGTCCACAAAGATGCTGGAAATATCAAGCCCATACGCATTCAGCCCCTGCGAGTCATTGCTCACCGGGTTGAACGTCAAGTCAGTCCACGCAGACCAAGCGCCGGTACTCGGATTGTACGTAGCGCTGAAGACGTGTCCAGCCTTTGTCGCGCCGCCATCCGCCGCGCCGTACATGCCTGCGTACGCCACCTCCCCGCCGCCCGTCGTGGCCAGCGCCGCCAGTGTGCGGATGAGTGCATCGCCGCTGCAGAAACTATTCCCTGTCACACCATCCAGAAAGGGACTGATTGCATTCGTTCCATTCCATCCGCCGCTGGCCGGCCCGCGCCACACGCGACATGTGCCCACCAGCAGTTGCGATGGGTCCAGTGGGTCCACAAGAAACGGAGCAGGCATGGCCATTGTGTTCCCATCGCCGCTCACATCGGCATTGCCCACCACAGGCGAAGTCCCAAACGCTGACGGCGTACAACTCCCCGTCTGCGCACACAAATAAATTCCTACCCCTTCCTGTGCGTTCACATACCAGTTCGCGCTGTTCGTCGGGTCGATCGCCACCGGCCCGCCCTCGCCACCCAGAATCTGCGGCCACACCGCCATCGATCCCGTCGTGCTCTTCACGCCCGCCGTACCATTTACGCCCAGCCCTGTCATCATCGTGTACGGCGTGGCCGTAATGGCTGACATGCTCTCCACCTCGGCCAGCGAGCCCATCCCACTGTTCAGGTTCTGGAAGTGCGCGGCATCGGTCGCATTGCAGGCCGATCCCGTTTCGCCAATGGCGTCCATCGACCGCCACAGCCCGCTGTCGTTGCCCACAAAAATCTCCAGCGGATTCGCCGTGTTCCATGCCAGAGCATGCTGATAGCCCGCCACCTGCGCGCTCATGCACGTGGTTGCATTCGTCGTATTGCGCCACGCGCAGCCCGCCGCCAGGCTGCATTTCCACACGTCGTTCGCGCCCGCCAGCAGCAGTGTGTCCTGCCCGGACGGCACCGCCGCCAGCGCCAGGTTGTAATCGCCATTCGCAATGGTCACCGAACCCAGCGCCGTGCTCGTCTCCAGCGCGGCGCTATTCCATTCTTTGCCGAAGGTGATCGTCGCATTCGTGCACGCGCCGCCGCTGATTGCGCACGCATCCTGCCAGATGCCCTGGTCCTGGTTGTTTGCATCCACCGTCCACGCAAACGTGTCGCCGGTCAGCGGATTCACCGCCAGCGCGCCGCGAAAGATCGGACACGCCACCGACCCCGTCGACCCAAGATTCGTCGGGCACTTCTGTGTCGTCAGCCCCGTTCCCGGCTGCGTCGTCATCCGCGTCCACGTCACCCCATCCGTTGACTGGTAATACCCGTGAAAGCGCACCGCTGCAACGAACAATTGCCGCACAGGATTCCACACCACCGCCGTCGCCGCGTTGCCGTCCGGCAGCGCCACTGCGTCCGTCGGGCCCTGCACATCCGCGCCATTTCCATCCGTGATCGTCGCCAGGTGCCACGTCGCTCCGCTGTCATTCGAGTAGTACAGGCCCTCGTAGCTGATGCCCGTTCGCTCGGCATCCACCAGCGTGCCCTCATACGCCTGCGACACCGCCGCCACCACCACCTGCGGACTCACCGTGCTCCACGCAAATCCCGCGAATCCTTCGCCCACAAATGAGAAGTCTTGAAAGCCCAGACCCTGCTCCACGTCCTGCGTCGTCTGGATAAGGCTCCACGTATTCCCGCCGTCCGTCGAGCGCAGAATCCCCGCGCCGTAATAGGAGTCCAGCGCGTCATTCGGGTCGCCTGTGCCCGCCAGCACCACGCCCGTACCGCCCGGCTGCACGCTCACCGCGCCAACGCTGATCGATGCATCCACCGCTCCGCCGAGCGCACCCACCGCGTCCGTCAGCGGCGTAAACGTCACCGTCGTCGCGTCGGCTGTCCCAGCATTCTGCGTCAGCCACACGCCCCCGCCGGTCGTGCCTACGTACATCCTGTTTCCCGTCGCATCTGCCGGGTCCAGCGCAATCGACGAAATCCGCCCTGTCACTGCGCCATAGTTCGCCGAAGTAACCGACGTGGGCCCCAGCGCCTGCCACGATGAAGTAGATGTCACCTGCGCCCGCGGCCGAATAAGCGCCGAGCGCATCTGCAGTTGCGCCATACGGCTTCCGCCTCGGCTCCAGCCCCGTTGCGCCAGAAAACGCTGCGCCTCAGCCACCCTGGGCGGCAGGCTCCGTGTGCGCGCCACAGGTCCAAGAGAGCGCGCCTGCTGCCCGCGCATCGCCCCGCCGCTGAACACCACCAGCAACAGCAACAAGAGGGCATCTATACGCCTGCGTAGCAGTCCGCGAGCCTGAAATAAGTTTGGGAAATATGGTCTTGCGCCGCCCTGACAGGCAGCACGGGGGAGAGTTTTCTGTTCAGGCCCAATATTCACTCGCGCTCGGGATCTGATTCCCGCCTCCCCTCTCCCATCATCTGAGGGGGACTCAGCGGAATCCACAGGATTACGCAACGCGAAACACGCAGTGTCCGGTAATGGAAACGTGTCCCATTATAGAACAGCTTTCCAAAGCAAAATCTCAAATGTAAAACGCCAGCGCAGGCGGAATTTTAGAAGGCCAATGTGCCCTCGCCCGCACTGTTCTGTTTTATGTAAGCCTTCGCATCGAACTTCTTCGCAATCGACGCGCCACTCATGGGCCGCACAAGTCCGAACAACGGGCGGTCGAACCAGGGCCGGTCATGTTTGCCCACAATCGCCCAGGCAATTCCCGCATATCCATTCGGATCGCGCCCATCCAGTTCGTAGCGATCGTTCAGCGTGACTGCCCAATCGAACGCGCGCGCCGGGTCAGGAGCCCACTCCAGAATCTTCTTTGCCCAGTACATGCGCATGTAGTTGTGCATCCAGCCCGTCTGCACCATCTCGCGCTGCGCCGCGTTCCATAGTTCGTCGCCGGTTTCCCCGCGTTCCATTTGCTCCAGGGTGTAGCGGTGCGGCCGCGGATCGCCTGCGTGTTCCAGCAGCGTCTTTCGCGCCCACGGCTCGGCACATTCCCAGTTGTCATAGTTCGGATTGTGGCGCACAAACAGCACCGCCAGCTCCCGCCATCCAATCAGCTCATCCAGGAACCTGTCCCGCGCTGCGGCAGGCGCCTTGCCCTGCGCCACCGCACTGTCCGCCGCCAGCGCAATTGTCAACGGGCTGATGTTGCCAAAGTGCAGGTAGGGCGAAAGCCGGCTCGTCCCCTTCACCTCCGGATGATTCCGCTTCACCTCATAATCAACCAGATCATGGTTCACAAAGGCATGCAGCCGCTTCAACGCCGCATGTGTACCCCCCGTAAAGCTGTCCACCGGTCCGACGATGCGGTCCAGTTTGCCAAAGCCTGCGGTAATGTCTTCATCCAGTGAAAAGCTGCGCAGCTCCTTCCACGGCTTCCACACCTGCAGCGGTTTCGCCTTAGGCTGCGCCACCACATACTTGGGTAGTTCCGCCTTCAGGTGTGGACGAAAGTGGTGCAGAAGAAAATAGCTGCGCCCAAACACCGTCGACGGCACCACCACATCTGCATCCACGGTCCAGTAAGGCAGCCGCAGCCGCCCCGCAAGCACCCTGCGCCAGCGTTCCGGCTCGCGGCATGGATTCTCGTCGCCGATCAGCAGCGCTGCTTCTACCTCCTCCAGAAACGCCTCCAGCGAGTTGTCCGGATGGCGCCGCACCACAAAGCCCACGCCCTGTTCCGCTGCATCCTCCGCCACATCGCGCAGGCCTTGCGCCATAAAGTGGTAATGCCGCAGGTTGGCATTCGGATAGTTGGGAATCACCGAGAAATACACCACCACAGGCAGTCCCAGCGCATTGCCCGCATCCACCGCCACATCCAGCGCAGGATTGTCCACTACCCGCATGGCCCGCTGCATCCAATAGACGACGCACTTTGCATCCTTGCGCGGCGCACCTCCCCGCCGCACGCACACGCGCGGATGGCTGCTCAAACGCAACAACTCTTCAGGGACCCTGCTATCCTTGCCTGAACAGTTCATGGAAAGCCTCAACGCTCATTGTCCACATCCCGCTGTGTGCTGTGTGCCCCGATCAGAACACCAGCCAGTCCCCTGAACAAGCGGCATCACTTTTCACCACCCGATCAAAATACCGTATTCCTTCCGAACAGGTAAGTCGCCCATTCCGGATACCCAAGTGGTTCCGCACGCAAGCAAAAAGGGCCGCCCATCGGGCAGCCCTTTGAAGTTGTGACGCTGCAAATCTTCTACCAGCGTCCCCACGCGCGTGTGATGTAGTCCGTCAGCGTCATGCCGATCAGAACCAGAAAAGTGAAAAGTCCCGCGCCCACCGTGAGCTTTGTAAGCTTGGTACTGTATTTCACGTGCATGAAGAACAGCACCACAAGCACCGCTTTCAACACTGCAATCGCCAGCGCCACAATTGGGTTAAAGACACCCATCTCCACATACGAGGCCAGCACGGTCAGCGTAGTCAGCACCAGTAGTGCGATGAAGATGCCCAGGTAGACCTTGGGGCTGACAATGTGATGTTCTTGTTCCTTGTGTTCGCTCATGTCAGGTTTCCTTTTACTGGTGTCTGCTGATCAGGTAGAGTAGCGGGAACAGAAAGATCCAGACGATATCGACAAAGTGCCAGTACAGCCCGAAGTTCTCCACAAATGTCACATGGCCCGTCGTGTAGGCTCCGGCACTTGCCCGCACAATTAAGAATCCCAGTATGGCGATGCCGATAATCATGTGCAGTGCGTGCATGCCTGTCATGGCAAAGTACAGGAAGAAGTAGAGCTCCGTCTTCTGCGCCATGTCCGGGGCCAGCGGCTTGTCGTGGTACTCCGCCACATCCGGGTCCGACGCAGGGTCGACAAAAGACTTCACGCTATAGTGGAAGCCCGGCACATGGTGCTTCTCAATCTTTTCTGTGTACTCAATGGACTTGATACCAAGAAAGACCAAGCCCAGCAGAAAGGTTGCCACCAGTGCCAGTACGAGTCCGCTTTTACGCCGGGTCTCCGCGCACCACACGCCCATGGCCATGGTAAAGCTGGACGAAATCAGCACAGCCGTATTCGCACTGCCCCACCCGATGTTCAGTTGGTGCGATGCTGCAACAAATGCCGGATAGTACCAGTTGCGAAGAATCAGGTAGGCCATGAACAGCCCGCCAAAGAACATGATCTCCGTCAGCAGAAATAGCCACATGGCAAAGTTCGTGGCGTCATTCTGCTGCCCGATGGTCTCGAAATGGTGGCGCTGGTAAGGCGGATGCTCGTGATGAACCGCCGCCGTTGCACCCTGAACGATCGTGGAGCTATCGGACACTGGCTACCTCTTTTTCTTTCTGGCGCTCGAGCCACTCGTAGTCATAGACTTCATGATCCATGATCGGAATTTCTACAAAATTCTCAGTCAGTGGTGGCGACTGTGTCTGCCACTCCAGGCCTGTGGCCTGCCATGGATTGCTGCCCGCAATTTCTCCATACTTGAGAGACCACGTCAGATACAGCACAGGCAGCAAATATCCCACGCCCAGAATCGTCGCACCCGCCGTGGAGAATACGTTCAGTACCTGGAACTCCTGCGGATACGAGGCGTAGCGCCGCGGCATGCCCAGCATGCCCAGGATGAACTGCGGGAAGAACGTGAAGTTAAAACCGATAAATGTCACCACCGCGGCAAACTGCGAAATCTTCTCTGGATACATGCGCCCTGTCATCTTGGGCCACCAGAAGTGCAGCCCCGCAAGAAACGCCATCAGCATGCCGCCCACCATCACAAAGTGGAAGTGCGCCACGATGAAGTACGTTTCCGTCAGGTGAATATCCGTGCCCGAGGTGCCAAGGAAAACGCCCGTCAAGCCACCAATCGTAAACAGCCCCATGAATCCGAAGCTGTAAATCATCGGCGTCTCAAAGGTGATGGATCCCTTGTAGAGCGTAAACGCCCAGTTGAAGATCTTGATGGCCGAAGGCACCGCTACCAGCATCGTCAGCAGCGAGAAGACCAGCACCGAGTAGTTCGAGATGCCCATGATGAACATGTGGTGCGCCCACACAAAGAAGCCGAACACCGCAATCGCCACCGACGAGAATGCAACTGCCGTGTACCCGAAAACGCGCTTGCGGCTGAACGTGGAGATGACCTCGTTGATGACGCCCATGCCCGGCAGAATCATGATGTACACCGCCGGATGCGAGTAGAACCAGAACAGATGCTGGAACAAGAGCGGGTCGCCACCCTTCGCCGGGTCAAACACCCCAATACCCACCGTACGCTCCAGCACCACCAGCACCAGAGCAATTGCCAGCACCGGCGTGCCCAGCACCATCAGAATGCTCGTCGCGTAGTGCGCCCACACAAACAAAGGCATGCGGAACCACGTCATACCAGGAGCGCGCATCTTGTGGATGGTCACGATGAAGTTCAACCCCGTGAAGATGGAGCTGAAGCCGGCAATAAAAATTGCGATACCCGTCGTGATCACGTTCGTGTTCACGTAGTGCGTTGAGAGCGGGGTCGTAAACGTCCAGCCCGTGTCCACACCGCCGGTGATCATCGCATACAACGCCAGAATCCCGGCAGCGATGTAAAGGTACCAGCTAAGCAGATTGATCTTGGGCAGCGCCAAATCCTTGGCCCCCAGCATCATCGGGATGAAGAAGTTCCCCAACGTTGCAGGCACAGACGGCACCAGAAAGAAGAAGATCATGATGATGCCGTGCATGCTGAACACCTTGTTGTAGGTGTCCGTCGCCATCAGGTCCGACTGCGGGGTCAGCAGTTCCAGGCGAATCAGGCCTGCCAGCGCTCCCCCGATAAAAAAGAAGAAACTGATGGAAATCAGGTACAGAATCGCAATTCTCTTGTGGTCGCCGGTCAGCAGCCAGCTCAGCAGACCATTCTCTTTGGACAGGTAATTCATCTTCGGAATCCTGGCCGTTGACTGGTCGGGAAGACTGACAATAGTTGAGCTCATTGCTTCACCATCCCTTGTCCTGCGGGAGTGCTCCCGGTGGCCTTCTGGCCCGCGGGTGCCGCCTTGCCTTCGTTTGTCGGCAGCAGCTCCGTGGTATTTGTCGTCTGCTGCACGCGATAGTCCGAGTTGAGGTTCTTAATGTATTCCACCAGCGCAATCACCCCGTCTTCACTCACCTGGCCCTGGTAGGTCGGCATAATCGGCGCATAACCCTGCATGACGTTCTGCGACGGGTTCAGAATGGCACTGCGCAGGTATGCCTCGTCCGCAACAATCGTCTGCCCGTTGGAAAGCCGCAGCTTCGATCCGTACACGTTGGCCAAATTAGGCCCGCGCGCATCCGGCCGCGTATTGTGGCAGGCATTGCAGCTCAAACTGGCAAACAGACGCTCGCCGTTTTGTGCCAGTGAAGCGCCGCTGGTCGAGCTCGCCAGCCACTTCTTATAGTCGTCCGGCGACAGCACCACCACGTCGCCAATCATGTGCGAGTGTTCCGTCCCGCAATACTGTGTGCAGAACAGGTGATAGGTGCCGGGCGTTGTGGCCTCAAACCAAACCGTTGTATACCGGCCCGGAATCGCCTCCCGCTTCACGCGGAAGGCCGGAATTGAAAAGCTGTGGAACACATCCTGCGAAATCAGCGTGAGCTGTACCGCCCGGCCCGCAGGCACGTGCAGTGAGTTGATTTCGTGCTGCCCGCCCGGATGCTCCGCCTTCCACATCCACTGCTTGCCGACTACGTAGATGTTCATCGCATTCGCCGGCGGCGTGTACACGCGGAAATAAATCAGCGCTCCCCACACGAACATCACCAGGAAGAGACCCAGCGGGACAATGGTCCACGTGGCCTCCAGCAAGGTTGAGCCCTCAACCTGCACGGCCACAGGATGACGCTTCTTGCTGTACAGAATGGAGAAGCTGGTCAGCAGCAGAATGACAATCGTCAGTCCGATCAGGCTTACCAGGACCATGAAGAAGTACAGCGCATCCATCTGCGGCGCAATACGCGACGCCTCCGGTGGAAAGAGCGCGAAGTTCGTCATCCACTTGACGAGAAACTGCCAGAGTACTGGACTGATGTGAGGCATTCCGTTATCCGTTCACCTTTGTTTCTTTATCTGTCGAGTGTGCCTGCCGGTAGTCCCGCCGCAGCATCACCACCATGAATCCACCCAGCAGAACCACTGTGATAAAACCACCCAGCTGCACAACTCGCGCCACAATGAGCGAGTGCGTGTTCGTCTGGGGGTCATAGTGATAGCAGTAGGTCAAAATGTTGTCCACCGGCGAGCCGATCCGGTTGGATGATGCCTCATTCAGGCCGAGCAGCAGATCCTTAGGCGAGTACTCCACGCCCATGTAGTACTGCGCCAGCTTGCCCTCAGGAGTCACAATCTGGATGGCGCTCGCATGCGCATACTGCGTGAGCTTGCCGTCCGGCCCGGGAATCTTCACGTAGCGAAAACCCACGGCGTTGGTCAGCGCATCAATATTTGGCTGCGTCCCCGTCAGGAAGTGCCAGCCGTTCGCCGTCTCCGGATGCCCATAGCGCTTAAGGTAGCTGCGCTTTTTTGCCGCTGCCAGCTCCGGCCCCTCTGTCGGGTCGATGCTCACCACCACTACGTTGAAGTCCTTGCCGGGAACAAAGCGCACCATCTGCAGCGCGCTCGTCAGTCCGTCCAGCTCTTCCGAACACAGCATCGGGCACTTGTAATACACCAGCGCCAGAATCGCTGGCTTCTTCCCAAAGTAGCTGCCAAGCTGCATCTGCTTGCCAGCATCATCTGTGAACACCAGATTCAGCGGAAGCTGCTCATTCAGGTGCTGTGCAATCCCTACATCCTTCAGCACACCCGGGCTGGTGTTCGCCGGTCCCATCGATTTATCGCCATAGCCAGCAACCTGTGCCTTCGCAGCCGGCGCCGCACATGCCAGGCACAACGCAACCAAGCCAGCCGTGCTCAGCGCCGTGCTATGCCAGATTCTCCGAATTGTGCCTGCATACTGCATTCTTTACATCCTTTGTTGCTTTGGATGCGGCCGGTGCATTGCCTCGTCTGCATCTGTTTCGCCAGCTTTGCTTACTGGCCCTTCTCCGCCCGCCGTGCTTCCACAGACTGCTGCTCCTGTTCATACCCCGTCCGTGCAAATCCGTCGGTCAAGGGAATCGTCACAGTCGGCACTGAGTCGCCTGTCATCAGCGGTGCATGCGCCTCGGCCGGGGCAACCGGCAATCCGCGCTGCGCGATCAGTTCCATCGCGCGTTCAATGGGAATCCGCAACTTACCCTGTGAACGATCCACCCATGTGTAGTGGTTCAGTAGTAGGTCTTCGCGCTTGTGTAAGTCGGCCACATCCTGCAGTCCGTCATCGGTCTGTAGCCGCGGTGCAGGAAACTGCTGCGTCAGTTCCGCCACCTTCTGCTGCATCTGCGGATTGTTCGGCAGGTTGCCCAGTTCGCGGATATTCACCGTCGTCGCCCACTTTGTTGTGGGTCCATCTTCCTTGTTCATCCAGGCGTTGAACGTCTTTCCGAGACCGTAAGCGACAATCCCCACCACGGCCACAAAGATCGCCATCGATGTAAGAAAGACAACGATGCCTGACGCCCTCACGTCGCTCTGCTCGTAGCCGAGCGACGTGTCAATCTTGTGTTCTTCCGGTTCGTGGTGGTTATGCGTGGGCATGTTCAGGCTCCAGAATCTCCGCCACATGCGGATCGTTGGTCTGCACGACCGGCCGTGTCTTCAGCTGCATGCAGAAGTAAGCAACCCAGAAGGAAACCATCGCCACCGGCACCGCGACATACTCCAATATGCCCCAGCTAAAGTGGAGATTCCGCGCCGCATCCTTGAAGTTCGGCTCGATCAGCCAGAACAGGTCAAATGCCTTGGCGAAGATCATCCATTGGCACACCCGCACCAGGCGCTTCTTGTTGCGCTTGATGTCGCGCGAGAGCAGCAGAGCGAATGGAATCAGCCAGTGGAAGATGAAATCCAACGTGATAATGATGCCCCAGTGCCCACGAATCCGATCCAGGTACCACGGAATCTCTTCCGGCAAATTACCTGACCAGATAATCAGGAACTGAGCAAAGCCGAGATAGATGTTCAGCATGACGAAGGCAAACATGAACTTGCCCAGGTCGTGCTGTTCGGTCTGGCGCAGAATCGTCTTGAACGGCTCCGCCTTCGACAGGCTCAGTGACACCAGAATCGCGAACGCCAGCACCATGTACCCCTGCCCTACCAGGAACAGCAGGCCATAGACCGACGAGTACCACGTCGGGTCCATCGACATCACCCAGTAAATCACCGCTGCCGTCATCGTCAGCGTATACACCACAATGCCCGGACCGCTGATATTCTCCAGCTTCTTGATCCAGCGTGGCGTGTTGGCCGGCGAGTCAGAGTCTCGCTTCAAACCCAGCACATTCAACCGCCAGGTGTAGAGCGCCCAGATGGCAAAGCACAACAGACTCACCCAGACAAAAGTGGCCGGGTTCAGCATAGGCCGCTTAAATGCAATGGCATGTGCCTGAACTTCATTGATGAGTCCGGACTTCAGAGCCGCAGCCACGTCGTTCACCTGTGCCCACAGGAAGAGCCGCTTCATCTCGAACGCAACCACCAGCCAGTAGACAAACACCAGCGGCAGCGTGCGGCTCATCGCTTCCAGCGGCCTGCGAATCAACAGTCCCCACTTGCCACCCGTGCAGTACTGCACCATCAGCATGGCCAGCCCGCCCACGGCGAACCCGAAGGCCATCATCAGACCAAGCACCCACGCGCGCAACACGTGTTCGATGGAGCCGTCCAGAAAGGCCAGCACGGCCGCTATCAGCGAAAAGATCACTCCCACCACTAGTGCGCGCAACTTCCAGCCATCGACAAACGACGGCGCGCTCAGTTCGGCAGGCAGCGTTTTGGCGTGTGTTTCGTGTGCCATTCCTTCAGTCCTTACTTCGCGGCCACTGGAGCCGGTTTGCTCGGTGGAATCACAATCTTCGGATTGGGATTCCCAGCCGGTGCCATTGCGGGTGTTCCCTGCTTCGCATCGCTCGGCAGCGCCTGTGCCAGCGTTGCAGCAGGCAGCGTCCACGGCTGCGCGTAGCTCGCGGGCAAGTCCTGTTCCGCCGCCTCTTCACTCAGCGCCTTCACCTGCGTGCCTGCCGGTACGTCTTGCGCCGTGGCCGCCTGGCTCAGTTGCAGCGCGCGAATGTACGCTGCAACAGCCCAGCGATCCGCCGGAGTCAATTGCGACGAATAGTCCGGCATCGCGCCATAGCCGTGCGTAATTACATAGAAGTAGTGCGAAACCGGCTGTGCCATGCGCACCTGGTCATGCAGGTTTGCCGCCGGCTTGTAGCCGCGCTGCACAATTTCGCCCAGCCCATTGCCCACACGCGAGTGGCACGGCGTGCAATAGATGTTGAAGCGCTCCTGTCCGCGTTTCAATACTTCCATCGTCACCGGGAAGGGCATCAGGTCCCGCTCTTCGCGGTATCCGTTCGCCCCCTGCACCACGCCCGTGTAAAAATAGCTGTCTGCATGCAGTTGGCCGCGCGCCACTGTATTCAATACCTGCGGGCGCGCCCCGCGTTGATCGGCAAACATATCCGACCCGCGCTGTGGAATCATCTTGGGCTGGTTGTGCATGTCCTGACGGCAGCCTGCTGCCAGCAGCGCCAGCGCCATTGCCGCGGTCATCGTCACACGCCGCGCCAAGCGCTTGCCGCCATCCGTCAAACTCGGCAGCTGCCATTGCGGATTCAGGTGGTTCGCTTGCATCAGTACTCCACCTCCACCACCGATACCGGCTGGAAGCTCTCGAGATACGCCTTTGTCTCTCGCAAATCAAACTTCGGATCCAGCGCCTCAAGGCACAGGAAAAACTTGTCCGTCGTCGCGCCGTCGCGGAAGTTCGGGGCGTTGAACAGCGGGTGATACAGCGAAGGCAGGCCATTCAATGCCAGCATGCCAAACGCCGCGGAAAGGCCCGCAAACAAGATCGTCCATTCATACGCTGGAACAATAAACGCCGGCCACGAGTACGTCGGTCTCCCGGCAATGTTCAAGGGATATGCCAGCACTGAGATCCATGTCTCCATTGAGAACATGGCCGCGCAGCCCATCAGGCCACCGATCAGCGTCAGCAGCGGCACCCGGTTGCGGTGGAAGCCGATTGCCTCCGCAGCTTCCTCCACCGGATACGGCGTGTAGCAGTCCAAGCGCCGCCAGCCATCCTGGCGTGCCTTGCGCGCGGCCCTCACCAGGTCGCCCGGCGTATCAAATTCGGCCAACAGGCCGTACGTTCCTTCGCGTGCGGGCATCAGTCGCCAGCCTCCGTCACCGCCTTTGGCTTGATCTTCGCCGAGGGCAGCAGCATGCGGACTTCATTCATCGGAATCATGGGCAGGAAGCGTACAAACAGCAGGAACAATGCTGTAAAGAGCCCCAGCGTGCCCACAAACGTCAGATAGTCCCACTTCGTTGCGCGGTATGTTCCCCATGACGAGGGCAGGAAGTCGCGGTAGAGGCTCGTAACAACAATCACGAAGCGCTCAAACCACATGCCCGTGTTCACCACGAGGGAAAGGAAAAACATAAAAGGAATGTTGGTGCGCAGCTTCCTCGACCACAGCGTTGTCAAAGGAATCAGCAGGTTGCAGGTAATGAGCACCCAGTAGGACCAGCCCATGGGCCCAAACATGCGGTTCCAGAACATGAAGGCTTCCCAGTGCGACGCAGAGTACCACGCCATGAACGCTTCCATGCCATAGCCGTAGGCAACAATGAAACCCGTCGCCAGCATCACTTTGCCCATGTTGTCGATGTGCCGCTCCGTCACCAGCGACTCCAGGTGATAGAACTTGCGCAGCGGAATGGCTAGCGTGAGCACCATCGCAAAGCCCGAGTAGATGGCGCCCGCCACAAAGTAGGGTGGGAAGATCGTTGTATGCCAGCCCGGCAGCACTGCCACTGCAAAGTCGAAGCTGATGACCGTGTGCACTGAGAGCACCAGCGGCGTCGCCAGCCCGGCCAGCAGCAGTGATGCCGTCTCATAGCGCATCCAGTGGCGCACTGACCCGCGCCAGCCCAGCGACAGAATGCCATACATGTAGCGGCCAATCTTCGACTGTGCGCGGTCACGAAACGTGCCGAAGTCCGGCACCATCCCGATGTACCAGAACACCACCGAAATCGTCGCATATGTCGAAACCGCGAACACGTCCCACAGCAGCGGCGAGCGGAACTGCGGCCACACATTCATCGTCAGCGGCAGAGGAAACAGCCAGTACCCCAGCCATGGCCGGCCCACGTGGATCAGTGGGAACATTCCGGCGCAGACCACGGCGAAGATCGTCATCGCCTCTGCAAAGCGGCTGATAGAGTTGCGCCAACTCTGCTTGAAAAGCAGCAGAATCGCTGAAATCAGTGTCCCCGCATGGCCAATGCCGATCCACCACACAAAGTTGATGATGGCAAAGCCCCATGCCACCGGCTGCGTAATGGCCCAGATTCCCACGCCCTTCAGGAACAGCCAGGCCACCGCCACCAAAAGCACGGTCGCACCCGCACCCGCTATAACGAAGAGCGCAAACCAGCCCAAAGGCGTGGTCGGCGTCAGCACGATGCGCGCGATCTTCTCTGTAACAGACCGGAAGGTCTCGTCCTGCGCGATGACTCGGAATTCCCCTGTTGCTGGATCAATTCCGGGATCTTTGATTTTTACTTCGCTGGTTGCCATCGTGGCTTCGAGCCTCTCAACCGTTCACCGGCGCGTGTTCCACCGGCGTTTCTTCCAGTTCAGGATTCGGATTCAATACCGCGGCCACATACGTCGTCCGCGGACGGGTGTTCTGGTCGGCAATCACCTGGTAGCTCCGCTCGTTGCCGCGCAGCTTTGCCACATTGCTTGCCTTGTCATTCTTGTTGCCAAACGTGATGGCCGATGCCGGGCAGGCCTGCTGGCAAGCCGTGACGATCTCGCCGTCGCGTATCTCCCGGTTGTCCTTATCGGCCTCGATCTTTGCCGCCTGAATGCGCTGCACACAGTAGGTGCACTTCTCCATCACGCCGCGCGAACGCACCGTCACATCCGGATTGCGCATCAGCTTGAGGCTGTCCGTCTCGTAGTCAGAGAAGAGCAGGAAGTTGAAGCGGCGCACCTTGTAGGGGCAATTGTTCGAGCAGTAGCGCGTACCCACGCAGCGGTTGTACACCATCATGTTCAACCCCTCCGGCGTGTGTACCGTCGCGCCCACCGGGCACACCTGCTCGCACGGTGCGTTCTCGCAGTGCTGGCAGGCCATGGGCTGGAAGTGCGCTCGCGGCGCAGACAGATCGCCCTCAAAGTAGGTGTCAATGCGCAGCCACTGCATGTTGCGCCCGATGCGCACCTGCTGCTTGCCCACCACCGCAATGTTGTTCTCCGCATAGCAGCTCACGATGCAGGCGTTGCAGCCCGTGCAGCTGTTCATGTCGATCGACATTGCCCAGGCGTTCTTGTCGTACTGCCAGTTTGGGAACAGCGACTCATCCATCGGCGGCGTATCGTGCCCCTCGCCCTCGTGTGCGAAGTTCGGATTCGCCTTGAACTCCTCCAGAGTGGCGTAGCGGATAATGCCGCGCGGACCCAGCGCCTCATTCGCTTCCAGCGAATTGTTGCCGTTGCCTTCACCGCTGAACAGCTTCGAGCGATGGTCCTGGTAGTGGCTCTTCGTGATGGCTACGCCCCACTTGCCATCCACCTTTTTAATGGAGGCCGTTGCGTACAGCGGAGCCGACGTCGTGCGGATGAGATACGCATTGAAGCCCGCGCCCGATCCCACTCGGCCCGCAAACTCGCGGCCATAGCCCAGGTACACCGTTACGGAGTTGTCCGGATGGCCTGGCGCTACAATGACCGGCGCCTTCACCTTGCCGTTGCCCACGCTCAGCTCAAGAATGTCGTCCTCTTCAAGCCCCAGCTTCGTCAGCGTGGCGCCCGAAACAATCGCGGCATTGTCCCAGCTCAAATTCGTAATCGGCTTGGGTAACTCCTGCAGCCAGCCCACGTTCGACCAGCGGCCGTCATACACAGTTGGGTCCGGCCGGAAGATGATCTCAACCGCATCCTTTGGCGCCGGAACCGGAACCTTCGGAATCGCCACCTTCGCCGCACCCGTCTTTTCAAACGCGGTGCCGTCCATCCAGCCGTCGTGCAGCACCTTCCGCCAGCCCGTCTCGAAGTCGCCGCCCTTTTGTCCCTTTTCGATCACCGGCTTCCATGTCGTGCGCACCGCCTCATACGCGCTCGTCAGCGGCTCGTTCAACAGCGCCTGCAGCACGTCATGCGCTGTCTTGCCGCCATACAGAGGATCAATCATCGGCTGCACAATCGATACCGTGCCGTCATACGCGCGCGCGTCCGACCACGATTCCAGGTAGTGCGCGGCCGGAATATGCCAATGCGCCACCTGTCCCGTCTCATCCAGATGTGAGCCCAGATGCACAACGGTATTCACCTTGTTGAATGCGCCTGCAAAGCCCAGATCCGCCGGAGCCGTGTAAATCGGGTTCGCATTCAGGATGACCAGCCAGTCCACCTTGCCCGCGTTCATGTCGGCCACCAGTGCTTTCATGTCCGCTAGCTGGTCGCTGGGCAGCGGATTCAACGGCTCTGCCGAAACAAACACCGTCTTGCCCACGTTACCCAAAGTGCTGTTCATCGCCAGGGCCAGTGCGTCTACTGAAGCATCCTGATACAAGCCCGGAATCACCACGCACTTGCCCGCGTTGGCCTTCAGATCCTTCGCCAGCGCCGCAAGAAACTTCTTCTGCTCATCCGTCCATGCATACGCTGGCGCATCCACGCCCGCGACGCCCACAGCCTTGGCCAGCTCTGCCGCAAATGCCGGAACCTCGCTCGCGCGCAGCCCGAGCCGGTGCTCAGCCTTCATGCCCGTCGTTGTCGTCGAGCTCTCCACGGCATACAGCCGGTTCAAGCTGATGGCAGGGTTCTTGCGGCGATCCGCATACTGCCGCACCAGCTTGTGGAAGCCCGGATATGCCGCGCCGGACAGGAAGTCCGCATCCAGTGCGACCATCACATCTGCCGTGCTAAGGTCATACTGCACATGCTGCGTGCTCGACGCCAGCGCTGTTCCTGCCACCGCGGGGTCATACTGCACCAGCTTTGCTTTCGGCCAGGCCGTCTGCACTTCCTTCCACTGCCGCGCCAGCGTTGGCGAAGTAATTGTCGAGCTCAGGAAGTAAATGCCCGACCCATCCTTCGTGCTCGCCAGCTTCGTACGCAGGGCATCAGTAAACTCTGCCCACTCGCGGTTTTCGCCGCGATACGTCACATGCTGCGAGCGGTCAGGATCATACAGGCCCAGCAGCGTTCCCTGCGTATACGGGTCCGATGCGCCCTGGTTGTACGCATGCTCCGGGTTGCCGTCCAGCTTGATCGGGCGGAACTCATCGCTCTTCACCAGCAGCGGCACAGCGCCCGCCTCAAATGGATGCGCCGTGGCAAAGTACATCGGCTTGCCCAGCACCAGGTCCTCCGGCGCCTTCACGTAGGGATAAATCGGCTCGTCGGGCTGTTTCGTGCAACCGGCCAATCCCGCCAGAGCCATCGAGGCGCCCATCAGCTTCATGAAGCCGCGCCGCGAAACCGGATCGATCCACTCCTGCGCCGCCCCCGGAAACTCCCGCTCCACCGCTTCCTGGAAGCCCGGCGTGTTGGCCAGTTCGTCAATCGAACGCCAGTAGCGCTTGCCCTTCACGCCCTTCAGCTCTTCGCGCACCTGGGCCAGGCTCATCGGCTTGTCATTCACCGGCTGCAGAGCTTTCTCCGGGTTGTTATCCACGGCATTCACCATCTGCTTCGTGATTTCCTTCATGTCTTCCCTGCTCATCGATGGCAGACCTCGCAGCTGGAGAGCTCTTGCGGGGTGCGAATCTTGTACTGCTTGAGCAGAAAGTGTCCCAGCTCATCCTGGCTCGTGAACTTGCGGTACGCCGGCATCACCGGCAACTGCGCAGCCGCCACGTCAGAGGCCAGCCCCTTCGCACCGCCCGCAGGCATCTCCAGTGAGGCCAGCTGCGGCCCAGCCTGCGCTGGATCCCGCGTCACGCAGTTCACACTCTGCGCCGTCGGCACGCCGCTCTTTTCATCCGCCACTGAGCACCACACCGGGTGGTCTTCCCTGGGGGCGCTCCATGCCATGTTGTAGATCTCGCTCGTAGGCCGCAGATTCTTCGCCGGGTTGCGGTGGCAGTTCAGGCACCACTCCATCTGCAGCGTGTTCTGCGCATACATCAGCGGCATCTGGTCCACGCGCCCGTGGCAGCTCGCGCAGCCAATGCCCTTGTTCACATGAATCTCATGATTGAAATAAACAAAGTCCGGCAGGTCGTGCACCTTCGTCCATACCAGCGACTGGCCCGTCGCCCAGCTTTGCCGCACCGGTTCCAGCAGTTGCGCATTCGTCCATATCTGCGAATGGCAGTTCATGCACGTCTTGGTCGGCGGAATCCCCGCATAGCTCGACTTCTCCACCGTCACGTGACAGTACTGGCACTGCAACCCCAGACCCTGCACGTGATGCTTGTGGCTGAAAGGTACTGGCTGGTCTGGCCGCTGCCCCTGCCGCGTTACCCACGGGGAGCGCTGCAACTGGTCCAGCGTGACTCCAAGTGCGATCACAATCAGCCCCGTCAACACAAGGCTCGCCCGAGCTAATGCATTGGAGCTGCGATCAAATATCTGCGCCATGAATGCTTACCTGCGTCAATGTCGTTTGCTTCAGTTGCGTACCGTATCGTGCGCGCTGTGCTGGCCGTCACATACGTTTCGGTTATCTTCTGTTTTAATCCGGAAAGGGAAGTGTGTCGGTTAACTCCGCGAAACCAATATAAGCAGTCAAATCAGGCATGCGCAAGCGTTGCATGCCATCAAATCCCGAAAAAATGTCTGTGTTGTCATAATCCGGTATGGCCTTGAAAAGATTGGACATTGTGACAAGGTCCATTCAGGGGAACAGGCTACCGGACCCCCTGGATTTCGCGATACCAGACGGTCTGACTTCCCAACAAAACTATCACGTCATACCCACGACACGCCCTCACATAACGCAACATGTCTCGCATTGTGACAATAGTTAATGTCCCCTCAGCCCAACGCATACTTCTCGCCAACATCGCGGCGCATGCTCAGCCTGCCTCTGCGCACTCTATACCCCGCATCACGCGCGCACGGCTTCGCGCATGAGACCATGGCCTTGTCCATGCTGTCCGTCAGCAATTCCCCGCGTCGCAGGAGTACGTCCTCCGCGTGATCACGTGCGCCGTTCTGCTCATCATCTTCACTGCCACGCTCATTCGCTCCGCCTTCGGCTTTGGTGAGGCCCTGCTGGCTGTCCCTCTGCTCGCCTTTTTCATGCCGCTCCATACAGCCGCGCCGCTCGCAGTGCTGGTCTCCATCACCATCGCAACCATCGTCGTCGTGCAGGATTGGCGCAAGATTCACTTCTACAGTGCCGCATGGCTCGTCCTGCCCACGCTCTTCGGCATTCCGCTCGGCCTGATACTACTCACCAGCACGCATCAGCGCCTCGCAAAAGCCGCTCTGGCATTGCTCATCATCGCCTTCGCCGCGTACTCGCTCTCCGGCCGCAACGCATTCGAGTTGCGCCGCGACCATCGCGCGTGGCTGCTCTTCTTCGGCTTCCTTGCTGGAGTGTTCGGGGGCGCATACGGCATGAACGGCCCGCCGCTCGCCATCTACGGCTCCATGCGCCGATGGTCCGCACAGCACCTTCGCGCCACGCTCCAGGCCTACTTTCTTCCAGCCAGCCTTCTCGGCATGACGGGATACAAACTCAGCGGCCTATGGACACGCACCGTCACCCATGACTATCTCCTCGCCCTGCCCGTCCTGCTGCCCGCTGTCCTCCTTGGCAGGGTCATCAACCACCGCCTGCACCCTCAGGCCTTTATGAAGTTCGTCTATCTTGGCCTCGCCGCCATCGGAGCCGTACTGCTGGCGCAGGCCATCGCCGGCCGGGTCTGACGCGCATGCGCATCATCCCTCCCAGAACGCGATCACCAGCCCGCCCGCCACAATCAGCGCACCGCCCGCATAGATCGCCATCGTCGGCGCCTGCCCGAACCGCACCTTCGCCACCACCTGCGCCACCACGAAAAACAGCACCACGTACACGCCCAGCAGCTTGCCAAAGTCCCATTGCGGCACGTTCACCACGCTTCCGTAGCACGATAGCACCACTGCTCCTGCCATAAACGCCAACACGCGCCCCGCGCCGATTGACCGGTAAAAGCTCGTCTGAAAAAACGAGTCGCCCCACACCTCAAGAAACGCTGCCAGCGAAAGCACGCCAAACGCACCCAGCGGATTCGCCACCAGCCGGTTCAGAACACTCATCAATGAAGACCCCCGATAGATCGAAATCGCTAAGCAACAGCCCGCTCGGTCTCTCGCACCGTGCAGGCGCACCACGCCCCGGGCCGCTCACTTCATGCTAAGGCGCGCAATCTTTAGAATTCATAAAGAGCTTCCTATAGAATTCGTAAGGAAGTCTTCACGACCGGTTTCGTTCCATCGCAAATTCCAGTGCTCTTTCGTACGTGTGTCTCAACAGCAGTCGTGCACCGATAGCATCTCTGAAAGGGTTGGATCATGAAATACGCCGGCTTGCTGGTCATGCCAGCAGGGTTCTTCCTCTGCGTGACAGCCATCGTTCTCTTTTCTTCGCCTGTGCCCCGCACTATTTTTGTCATCTCCGGGCTCATCGTCGAACTCATCGGCCTCGGCGTTACCATACGCGCCCACATGGCCCATCGTGGAGGCATCTAAGCCATGGACCCCTACTCCGCGCTTCCCTTCCCTGAAACTGCCTTTGCGCTCACGCTCGTCCTGCTGCTACTGGCTCCGCTCGCCGTCGCCGGCCTTGCGCTCATCAACACGGGCCTCGGTCGCGCGCGCTCTGCCGCACAGTCGCTGCTCGGCAGCCTCGTGCTCATCGCCGTGGCCATCATCATCTTCGCGCTCATCGGCTCCACCTTTGCCTATCCTCCCGTCGGATATCTGTTTGAAATTGCCGGTGTGCATTGGAACTGGATCGGCCAGGGCCACTTCGCGCTCAGCGGATTCAGCTCTGAGACGGTAGACACGCAGCTCGGCCTGCTCTTTGAGTTCCTCGCCGTCGCCATGCTTGCGATCATTCCCTGGGGCTCCGGTGCTGACCGCTGGCGCATCTCCGCCGGGGCCGCGGTAGCGGCCATCCTCGCGGCGATTCTCTTCCCCGTTCTTGCCTACTGGGTCTGGGGCACCGGATGGCTCACCCAGCTTGGCATCAACTTCGGCCTCGGCGAGGGCTTCGTGGACGCGGGCGGCGCATCGCTCATCCACGTCCTCGGCGGCCTCAGCGCACTCGTCGTCGCCTGGCTCGTCGGCCCGCGCAAGGGCAAGTTCCCGCGCGAGGGCCTTTCCACCGCCATGCCCGGCCACAACGCCAGCTATGTGCTCTTCGGCTGCCTGCTTGCTCTCGTCGGTTGGCTTGCGTGGAACATGGCTGGCGCCGTCCTCTGGCTCAACGCCGATCCCACCACGCTCACCGTCATCGCCGTCAACACCCTGCTCTGCGCCGCCGGCGCCATCGCCGCCACCTTCACCCTTACCCGCATCCGCTTCGGCAAGCCAGACGCAAGCCTCTGCGCCAACGGATGGCTCTCCGGCCTCGTCACCTCCAGCGCCTGCGCCAGCGTAGCAAAACCCGCTGAAGCGCTCATCGCGGGCATCGTCGCAGGCATCATCACGCCGCTGCTCGTCGAACTGCTGGAGCTCGCGCTCTCCATCGACGACCCCTCCGGCGGCATCTCCGTTCACGCCGCAGGCGGTATCTGGGGACTCATCGCCGCAGGCATCTTCGCCACGCAGCCCGGCCAGTTCGTCGCTCAGCTCATCGGCATCGCCGCCGTGCTCGGCCTCTTCCTGCCGATTATGTATGGGCTCTTCTGGTTGCTCAATCGCGTGCTGCCTTTCCGCGCGGAAGCCGACGGCGAACGCATTGGCATGGACCTGCACGAGCTCGGCGGCAATGCCTATCCAGAGTTCGTCCTCCACCGCGACGACTCCTACCGCTGAGCCAATGAACGCCGGGCATGTGCCCGCTTCGTCGCCGAGTACCGGGTGACCCATGTCTCACTACTGAGACATGGGATTCCTTACCCTCTGCCGCCGAGCCTTCACCTCACTGCTTCGCCAGCAGCAGCATCAGCCCAAACAGCAGCGCGGGCACCAGTACCAGCGCGCCATAGAGCAGAAGACGCTTGTTCGCTCCCCGCTTGCCGCCGCGTGCCACCGGCCGCTCGCGGCTCGCATCCACGCCCACCTGTTCCTGGTGCTCCAGGTCCCACGCCATCTCCTGCGCCGTCGCGTAGCGGTGCCGCGGCTCCCGTTCCAGCGCGCGATACAGGATCTCCTCAAGCTCCGGCGATATCTCCGCGTTCAGCGTACGCGGAGCCATCGGCGCATGCAGCAGCCGTTCATTCATCGCCGCCAGCGCATTCTCCGCCGTGAAGGGCACCAGCCCCGTCAACATCTCATACAGCATGATCCCCAGTGCGTAGATATCGCTCCGCTGGTCGCCGCGCTGTCCCTTCACCTGCTCCGGCGCTATATAGTCCGGCGTGCCCATGGACGCTGACAGGTTCACAAACGTCAGCCGCTTGGCATCCTCCTTCATCGCAATTCCAAAGTCGATGAGCTTAATGTGATCCTGCTCGTCCACCATCACGTTTTCCGGCTTCAGGTCGCGATGCACTATGCCCCGCTTATGCATCGCGTCCAGCGCATCGCAGATGCCCAGCGCAATCTTCACTGCGCGCTCCACCGGCAGCTTCTTTTCCTCCCGCAGAATGCTGCGCAGCAGCCGTCCTTCCACCCACTCCAGCACCATGTACACGCGGCTGCGCGGCTCATCGTTGAAGGTCTTCACAATGCCCGGATGATCCAGCATCTGCCCGATCTCTTCCTCGCGCTTAAAGCGCTCAAACAGCACCGGGTCCGTCTCCAGCTCCGCATGCGGCACCTTCACCGCCACCAGCTTGCCATCGCGCAGGTCAGTCGCCTTGTACAGCATGGACATCCCGCTGCGCGCAACCGTCGCCTCTATGCGGTAGTGGTCGAGTGTGTCTCCGGCTTCAAGCGTGTTCGTGGCCATGGTCAGTAGCTTTTCCTGATTCTTTCACGGCAACATATAAGAATTCCGTCAGGAATTGTCAAAGAAAGCCAATGCGCTCCTCGCTGCGCCCGTTGCGCCTCCGCCACCGGCTGTGCCGCACGACGTTCTATCATGGTGGGCAGCTATGCATCGCACTCAAGCTCTGCTGGCTTCCATCCTCCTGCTCGCCCTTGCATGGACGCCCGCCCGCGCCCACTCCGTTTCTGCCGCTCTCGGCGCGGCCCGTCCTCGCCGCACGCAGGAGACCGGCTTCCTCAACCGCACCGTCGAGGTCCGCGGCAGCGTTTACCACTTTCAGGTCTACCTGCCAGAGAACTGGACCCGCGACAAACGACATCCCTGGCCCATCATCCTCTTTCTCCACGGACTGGGCGAGCGCGGCACCGAAGGCATGTGGCAAACACAGGTCGGCCTGCCCGCCGCCGTGCGCGACCACCCCGAACGCTGGCCCTTCATCATCGTCATGCCCCAGTGCCCCCACGACCGCTATTGGACCGACCCCGCCATGCTCGCCCTGGCCATGGCTTCCCTCAAGCAGGAGTCCGCCGAATTCAACGCCGACCCCAACCGCACCTACCTCACCGGACTCTCGCTCGGCGGCTATGGCGCATGGGAGCTCGCCCGCCTCTATCCCGACCGGTGGGCCGCCATCGCCATCGCCTCCGGCGGCATCTTCTGGAGCTACGCCCCCGAACGCTGGCGTGACGCCGCCACGCTCCCCGCCGCATACGCCCACGCCATCGGCCGCACACCCATCTGGCTCTTCCACGGCAGCGAGGACCCAGTCGTCCCTACGCGCGAGAGCGAACTCATGTTTGAGGCATTCAAGGCCAGCGGCGGCCAAATCCGCCTCTGGATCTACCAGGACCTCCACCATGATTCCTGGTCGCGCGCCTACAACGAGCCCGACCTGCCCCGCTGGTTCCTTGACCATCGCCGCAACCCCCAGGAGGAGCCTGCGGCTCTCGCGCAGCGTCTCGTCATTCCCCTCCATCCGCCTGCCATCCGCCTCACCGTAGCACAACTTGACGCCTTCACCGGTGACTATTACGACATCCGCGGCCAGCGCGTCGTCACCCTCTTTCGCCAAGGTGACCAGCTCTACCAAAAGGGCGTTCGCGGTGACATTGCCGAGCTCGCAGCCGAGTCCCCATCCGTCCTCTTCTACCCCAACGGCAGCAGCATCACCCGCATCACCGCCCAGAGAGACTCAGACGGCCGCATCATCGCCCTCACCCTCCGCGACGACCGACACGCCGAACGCTGGACCCGCAAGCGGCCCTCCACCGGACGGAATTAGGGCCGTCCCCGGCAACAACGCGGGAACCATCCTTAACCCGCCTGCGTACAATCCCTCGTAGGATTGCGCACACGATCGAGCAGCGAACGGCGCACCGCAAGGAGGCAACCATGTTTTGCAGCGGATGTGGTCAGGCTTTGGTTCCCGGGCAGGCCGTCTGCCCCCAGTGCAGCCGCCCGGTTGCGCCGCCCATTCCCAACCTCGACTTCCAGTTGCAGAACTACGCCGGCAAAGTCAAAGCCCTTTCCATCGTTTGGTTCATTTACGGCGGGCTTTCCCTGCTGCTTGGCATCATCGGCCTCAGCTTTGCCAACGCCTTTCTCCTCGGCCACTTCGGTCCCATTGCCCATGGCCCCTGGATGCACGGCGACATGAGCCCAGAGTGGCTTCTGCCCATGATTCTCCGTTTTGCGTGGGTCTTTATCGTCCTCCGCTCAGCCCTTGCGCTCGTCGCCGGATGGGGCCTCATGCAGCACGCCGAGTGGGGCCGCATCGTCTCCATCATTGCAGCTTTCCTCAGCCTTTTGCGCATTCCCATCGGCACAGCCCTCGGCATCTGGACCCTCGTCACCCTCCTCGGCTACCGCAACACCACGCTCTATGACCAGTTGCAGATGACGCCCTGAGGCGCATCCCTCCTCCGGCGACCATTCCCAGCGGCGGCTTGCGCCTTATTCCTCATGCCGGGCCGCCTGCCGCTGCATCTCCATTACAATTTCTGCATGAGTTTTCCCGTCACTCGCATGCGCCGTCTGCGCCGCACTGAGCCGCTTCGCGCGCTCGTCCGCGAAACCACCCTCGACCCAGGCGACCTCATCTACCCTCTCTTCATCTGCCCCGGCCAGGGTGTCCGTCGCGCCGTCGGCTCCATGCCCGGCGTCTTCAACCTCTCCGTAGACGAGGCCGTGCGCGAAGCCGAAGAGGCTGCCAGCCTCGGCATCGGCGGTCTTCTCCTCTTCGGCCTGCCTGACACAAAAGACGAGCAGGCCACCGGCGCGTGGGATGACAACGGCATCGTCCAACAGGGCCTGCGCGCGCTCCGGCAATCCTCCGCCGCCGGCAAGCTCGTGCTCATGGCCGACGTCTGCCTCTGCGAGTACACCAGCCACGGCCATTGCGGCATCGTCGTCAAGACCGCCGAAGGCTACGAGGTCGATAACGACCCCTCGCTCGAACTCCTCGGCCGCACTGCCGCCAGCCTCGCCCGCGCCGGCGCTGACGTTGTCGCCCCCAGTGACATGATGGATGGCCGCGTCGAAGCCATTCGCGACGCCCTCGACGCCTCCGGCCACAGCAACACGCCCATCCTCAGCTACGCCTCCAAGTTCGCCTCCGCCTTCTACGGTCCCTTCCGCGAGGCCGCCGACTCCGCTCCACAATTCGGCGACCGCAAAACCTACCAAATTGACGGAGCCAACCTCCGCGAGGCCCTTCGCGAGATCGACCTCGACCTCGACGAAGGCGCGGACATGATTCTCATGAAGCCCGCCATGCCCTACCTCGACGTCGTCCGCGCCGCGCGCGACAACTTCGATGTCCCCATCGGCGCCTATCAGGTCTCAGGCGAGTACTCCATGCTCTGCGCCGCATTTGAGAAGGGCTGGCTCGAACGCGACCGCGCCATCCTCGAGTCGCTCCTCGGCATCCGCCGCGCCGGTGCGGACTTCATCGTCACCTACTTCGCCAAGGACGCCGCCCGCCTGCTCTAGCTCAAATTCATCTCCATACACATCAATGGCCGCGCCCCGCGGCCATTTTCCTTTGCATCACCATCCGCCTCTCACAAATCACTTTCAGACCCGCCCCGCCTGTGGTCTCCTAAAGTCACCCGCCTATGCTCAAATCGCTCGAACGCTATTTTGAATTCACTCGTCTGGGCACCAACTGGCGCACAGAAATCCTCGCCGGCGTCACTACCTTCCTGACCATGGCCTACATCATCCTGGTCAACCCTTCCATCCTCTCCGCCGCCGGAGTCCCGCTCGCCGCCGTCACCGCTGCCACCTGTCTCTCCGCCGCCTTCGGCTCCATCCTCATGGGCCTCTTCGCCCGCTATCCCATCGCGCTCGCTCCCGGTATGGGCCTCAACGCCTACTTCACCTACACCGTCTGCATCAAGATGCACATTCCCTGGCAGACGGCCCTCGGCGCGGTCTTCCTCTCCGGCATCCTCTTTCTCGCGCTCACTGCCGCCGGCATCCGCCAGATGATCCTCCACGCCATCCCTCACGAACTCTACGCCGCCGTCGCCAGCGGCATCGGCCTCTTCATCGCATTCATCGGCTTTCGCAACGCGGGCCTCGTCATCGGCGACGCCGCCACCCTCGTCGGCATGGGCAACATCCGCAACCCCTCCACCGCGCTCGCTCTCTTCGGCCTTGCCCTCATGGTTGTTCTTGAAGTCAAAAAAGTTCGCGGCTCCATCCTCATCGGCGTCCTCGCCACCACCGTCCTCGCCTGGGCCCTCGGCCTTGAACACTGGACACCCCACACCGGCGCCCTCCGCCACCTCACTGACACCGCCTTCCAGCTCAACATCCGCGGAGCCATCAGCAAGGGCCTGCTCGAAATCATCTTCGTCTTCTTCTTCGTCGATCTCTTTGACAATCTCGGCACCCTCGTCGCCGTCACCAAGCGCGCCGGCCTCATCTCCGCCGACCACTCCATTCCCCGCCTCAACCGCATCCTCTTTGCAGACGCCACCGCCACCGTCTTCGGTTCCCTCACCGGCACATCCACCGTCACCAGTTACGTCGAGTCCACTGCCGGCGTCGCTGCAGGAGGCCGCTCCGGCGTCACAGCCATCGTCACCGGCCTGCTCTTCCTCGCCGCCATCGGAGCCGCGCCTTACGTCGGCATCGTCCCTCAGGCCGCCACCGCGCCAGCCCTCATCCTCGTCGGCTCCATGATGCTCGCCACCATCACGGAAATCCGCTGGCACGACCCCCTCGTCGCCATTCCCGCCTTCCTCACCCTCGTCCTCATCCCACTCACCTACTCCATCGCCAACGGCCTCGGCTTCGGCATCATCGCCTGGGCTGTCCTCCATCTCGCCACCGGGCGCTCACGCAGGCAGGACTGGCTCCTCTACACACTCGCGGTCCTCTTCCTGCTTCGCTTCATCTATCTCGGCGTCAGTTAGCGCCGCGCCCCTGGTCTCCGCGTATACTCATCACCAAACGCGGACACCATGGATCTCACGCAAGTAACCGTTCCCACCTTCCTGCACAGCGCGGCGATTCTCACCATCACGCTTGCCTTCGCCGGTTACCTCATCACCTTCCTCAGCGCGCGCATGCTCGCCCGCCGCAAAGACATGCTTCGCCTCGTCAACAAGCGCCTCAATGAGTTCTACGGTCCCCTCTACGTCGCCTCGCAGGCCGGTCACATCGCCTACCGCTCGCTCCTCAAGCGCCAGGGCAAGGAAACCAGCGATCCCATCCGCGACGAAGACCTCAAGGAATGGGTCCTCTGGATGCAAACCATCTTCGTGCCCCTCAACGACATTCGCGAGAAGATCATCATCCAGAAGGCTTACCTCATCATCGAGGAGGAAATGCCCCAGTGTCTCCTCGAGTTCGTCACCCATGTCGTCGGCTACAAAGCCGTCATGGCCAAGTGGGCCGAGGGCGACTTCTCCGAGCGCCGCTCCACCATCGGCTGGCCGCCCGAGTTCGACCACTACGTCCGCCGCTCCTACGCCGCCCTCAAAGCCGAGCAGACCCGCCTGCTCCACAACTCTGCCTGGCGCCTCTACCAGCACCTCTTCAACAACAAAAAGCGCAAACGCAAAAAGGCAAAGCCCCGGCCGTAACCGGGGCTCCTGCTTCACACACTCCTCAAATCTTCTTCTTCACACCGCCGTCGCCAGCGCCAGATTCCTCCACAGCCGCAGCGTCGGCTCAGCCTGGTTGATCGTGTAAAAGTGCAGTCCCGGCGCGCCGTTGCGCAGCAGCGTCTCGCACAGCCGCGTCACCACCTCCGCGCCAAAGTCCTGCAGAGCCGCCTTATCGTCCTGCAACTCTTCCAGCCGCAGCTTCACCCAGCGAGGCAGGTCCGCGCCGCAGCCCGAGCAAAACCGCACCGTGTTTGCGTAGCCCGTAATCGGCATAATCCCCGGCACCACGGGAATCCTGATGCCCGCCTTGTCGCAGCGATCTACAAAGTCAAAGTAGGCGTCCGCGTTATAGAACAACTGCGTCAGCGCTCCATCCGCGCCCGCCTCCACCTTGCGGCAAAAGTTCTCAAAGTCCACGCTCGGGCTCGGCGCCTGCGGGTGCATCTCCGGATACGCCGCCACCTCAATCCTGAACGCATCCCCATGCAGCTCGCGGATGAAGCTCACCAGCTCATTCGCAAAGTGGTACTCCCCCGGCGCGGCTGCGCTCATCGCCGTCGCCGGCAAATCACCGCGCAGCGCCACAATGCGCTTCACCCCCGCATCTCTGTACTGCTGAAGCACCTCTGCAATCTTCGCCCGCGTCGAGCCCACGCATGTCAGGTGCGGTACAGCCTCCACGCCGGTATGCTTCACCACCGTCACCAGCGTCTCGTAGGTCCCATTCTGGTCTGAGCCGCCGGCCCCGTGCGTGATCGAGAAAAACTCCGGCCGCACCGCCGCCAGTTGATCAATCACGGCAGGCAGCTTCGCCAGCGCCTCCGGCGTGCGCGGCGGAAACAATTCAAACGAAATATGAAGTGGCGCGCTCATACGGTGAAATTTCAAATGCCTCGGGAAGCAGCTTTATCCGTCATTGAGTGTCCGGCAAAAACTCACATGTCCGGGCTCCGAAAGCGAAACCCGGACATGCAAAAAAGCTAGGAGCTGGAAGCTAAAAGCTAGAAGCTGCCTTTAGTACCGGTAAAACTCCGCCTTGTACGGCCCTTCCACCGGCACGCCAATGTAGTCCGCCTGCCGCGCCGTCAGCGTCGTTAGCTTCACTCCGATCTTCTCGAGGTGCAGCCGCGCCACTTCCTCGTCCAGCTTCTTCGGCAGCGTGTACACGCCCACCTTGTAGCTGTCCTTGTTCCGCCACAGGTCAATCTGCGCCAGCGTCTGGTTGGCAAAGCTGTTGCTCATCACAAAGCTCGGATGCCCCGTCGCGCAGCCCAGGTTCACCAGCCGCC
>JAKAFB010000115.1 GCA_021818105.1 Acidobacteriota bacterium | reverse complement strand
ATTGAGATGGTGAGCCTGCGCCGAAAACTTACGGAAGGCGGCGCCGCTTGACCGCCAGCACACGCCGAAAATCCCGCGAGCTGGCCATGCAGATGCTCTTCCAGCAGGACGTGGGCAAGCAGCAGCCGGAGCAGGTGCGCGCCACCTTCTGGAAGGCCGCCGGTGAGGTGGAGCCCGAGGTGCGCGGCTTTGCCGAGGACCTCTTCCGCGTGGCCAACGCCAACCAGGAGCAGATTGACGAACTGATTGTCGCCAACTCGCGCCACTGGCGGCTGGAGCGCATGTCGGCCGTGGATCGCAACCTGCTGCGCATGGCCGTAGGAGAGATGCTGGGCTTCAAGTCCACGCCATTCCCCATTGTCATCAACGAGGCGCTGGAGATTGGCCGACGCTACTCGGCGCCGGAGTCCATTAACTTCCTCAACGGTGTATTGGACGCCGTGGCGCGCAGCCTGCTGCCCAAATAGCCCCACCTGTGCCCCAGCAGTGCCTGGCGAGGGGGCACATGGCTGCAGGTTAAAGCGCTGCGCGGGGTTTTCCACGCCGATTTATGCTTTCATTTTCTTGCACCTGCGTCCAATGCAGTGGGCTGCACAGCCTGTGTTTCGGCTTCGCAGTCAGGCGATTTGCGGCGTACCATGGAATTTGTTACGCTCAGGCATTCGTGAAGCGGACGCGAAAGGAGACACGTCATCATGGCGGAAGATAACAAGATCCAAGGACTTGCGTGGTTTATTGCAGGGCTGGGCGTTGGCGCGCTGGTGGGAATCCTTTATGCCCCCAAGAGCGGCCGTGAGACCCGGGAAGACCTTGCGCATAGCGCCCGTGAGGGCACCGAATATCTGCGCACACGGAGCCGTCAGGCCGTGGAGCAGATGGGCAACATGGTGGACCGGGGCCGCGAGCAGATGAATGAGTACGTGGGTCGCGGCCGCGAGGCGGTGGACCGCGGGCGTGCGCAGTGGGAGGAGTTTGTGGAGCGTGGCAAAAGCCTGGTGAATGACCAGACCACGCGCGTGGCCGCCGCCGTTGAGGCCGGCCGCGAGGCGTATCGCTCCGCAGCCGCCGGCGGCAGCAGCGAAGCACCCACCGAATAGCATGCTTTGCCCGGGCCGGATTTCCAGTCATTCTTCGGCCCGGGCTTCGTCCCCCCGCATTTCACTGGAGCCGCGCGCGCAGGGCCAGCTTTCCAGGTAGCGCAGCGGCACCCGGCGTGAGTCCCCGAGCGACGCAAACGGAGGCGAGCGCCCATCCTTCGTACGACCGCTGCGGTCCTGCGCGAGGCCACATATATGCCGAACGGAAATTTTGAAACGCTCCTGCTTGTTTTTGTTGCCCTCACGGGCGCGGCGGTGCTGCTGCAGGCCCTTATCCTGCTGGCGCTGTTCCTCACCGTGCGGAAGACGACCACGAAACTCCACGAGCAAGTGGACGAACTGCGCACCGCTGTGTTGCCGGTTGCCAATGAGGCCAGGGATTTCATGAGCCGCGTACGGCCCCAGCTGGAGTCGGTCATCAGCGACCTCAGCCACATCTCCGGCACGGTGCGCGCCGAGTCCACTGACCTGCAGCAATCCGCTGCGGAGATCATGGAGAGCCTGCGCCGCCAAACCAGCCGCGTAGACGCCATGCTCACCCGCTTCTTTGACCAGTTGGACCGCGCCAGTGACCGTGTGAGCGATGCGGTGAACACGCCGCTGCGGCGCCTCTCGGCGCTGGTAACGGGCGTCAAGGCGGGCCTGGACAACTTCCGTAGCAATCGTCCCGCGCCGCGCCGCATCAACGCGCCCGCCGGCGACGACTACTTCATTTAGCCTTGCATTATGGAGGTTCGCCTCGCAATGCGATTCAGACACTTCCCCCTTCTACCTGGTCTTGCATTTGCCATGGCCGCTGCCGCGACGGCGCAGCCCACGCCCCATAACTCGCTGCTGGTGCTGTCCAAGCACGATCACACGCTGGCCATTGTTGACCCCGTCTCGCTGCGCGTGGTGGCGCGAGAGCCGGTGGGCGAGGACCCGCATGAGGTCGTCGCCTCCGCAGACGGTCGCACCGCTTACGTCTCGAACTACGGCTTCGGCGCCTACCACACGCTGGCTGTCATCGGCCTGGTTGCGCAGCAAAAGCTGCCGTCCATTGATTTGGGGCCTCTGCGCGGGCCGCACGGGCTGGCGTTTGTGGACGGCGAAGTGTGGTTTACGGCTGAGGCTGCCAAGGCCATCGGCCGCTACTCACCCACCGAGGGCAAGGTGGACTGGATTATGGGCACGGGGCAGAACCGCACGCACATGCTCTACGTCTTCCCCAACCAGCGCCGCATTGTGACGACCAACGTGAACTCGTCGACGGTGACGATTCTCGACAAGACGGAAGGGCCGGCCGGCGTGCCAACCAACCTTCCGCCGGGCATCCACCGGCTGCCGGGTCCTCCAGGCGGCGACTGGAACGAGACGGTCATCCCGGTGGGCCATGGCGACGAGGGCTTTGACGTGACACCCGACGGCAAGCAGGCCTGGGTGGCGAATGCGTGGAACGGAACAATCTCAGTTGTTGATCTGAACAGCAAGAAGGTTGCAGCTACGCTGCAGGCCGATGTGCAGAGCGCCAACAGGCTCAAGATCACACCCGATGGCAAGCTCGCGCTGGTATCCATGCTGAGTGGACCGGACCTGGTGATTCTGAACGTGGCCACGCGCAAGGAAGTGAAGCGCCTGCCTATCGGCCACGGCGCGGCGGGCATCCTGGTGCAGCCGGACGGCGCGCGCGCCTACGTCTCCTGCACGCCGGACAACTATGTGGCCGTCATCGACCTGAAGACGCTCAGCGTCGTGGGCCACATTGACGCAGGCGGCGAGCCCGATGGCCTGGCTTGGGCCGTGCAGCAGTAAAGCGAACATCTCGCTAAAGCAAGAGGGCCGGAACTCATCGAGTCCCGGCCCTTTGTGTTTGCGACAAGTCCGCCGTTACTGCTCGTCGAACCGGATAGCCTGGATTGTGTAAGGCGGCAGCGTGTGCTGGAAGCTGCTGCTCACGTTGTTCAACGTGGACTCAACCGGTGCGATGAACTTCGGGTCATAGATGGTGTTGGTGGCCTGCGTGCTGCGTGCCGTCAGACTCTCCACCCTGGCGGATGAGGCAAGCTTTGCACCGGGTAGCTCAATGCTGATCTGTTGCGGATCAGACGACGCATTCACCAGCTTCAGGTAAAGCTGCTTCTTCGCCGTGTTCTTCGTAATGGAGTAGAAGAGCTTTGGCCCCGCGCCCTTCAGGTCAGAGGCAACCACCTCGTTGCCCAGGTACTTCGCAAACAGCACCTGCGCGTAGTAGGCGGGCGAGCCGTAACTGTGCATCGTGTCGTAGCCGATCAGGTCCGTCTCCCACTGCATGCCGCCGGGGTTCACATTCACGAAGAGCGGCGCGTAGGCGGTCATGATGACGATGTCGCTGTTGCGTTCGAGGCCGGTCATCCATGCCGCGTCACCCAGCGCCGCGCCAAAGTTCGGCGTGGGAGCGCCCTCGCGCGTGGCCCACTCGCCTACGAAGATCTTGGGGCCGTTGCGGTCGGTCTTGTCATAGTGCGTGGCATCTTTGAAGTTCTGCGTCGCGCGCACGTAGAAGTGCTCGTCCAGCACGTCGGGCTTGAAGTTCTTCAGCGGAGCGGTCGCAATCAACTGCAGTTGCGGGTACTTGGCCTTGATGGCCTTGTAGAACTGCTCGTAGCGGCCCTCGTAGCTGCCGGACTTGTCAAACCAGTCCTCGTTGCCGATTTCCACGTAGGTGAGCTTGAACGGCGCGGGATGCCCGTTCTTCGCGCGTACGGCGCCCCACCTGGTGTCGGTTCCGCCGGTCACGTACTCAAGTTCGTCGAGCGCGTCCTGCACATAGGAGTCAAGCTGCGGGCCGGGCTCCACGTGCTCGCCCATCAGCGAGTAGCCGGCATACACCGCCAGCACGGGCTGTATCTTCAGGTCCTCGCACCAGTAGAGGAATTCCAGCAGGCCCATGCCGTCGGTGGAGTGATAATTCCACGGGCTGGGGTGCGTGGGGCGGTCCACCAGCGGGCCGATGGTCTTCTTCCACTCAAAGCGCTCGCTGATGTGGTTGCCCTCAAGGTAGTTGCCGCCGGGGAAGCGCAGGAATGTGGGATGCATCGCCGCCATCTTCTCCATCAGGTCAGCGCGGTTGCCATTGGCGCGGCCATGATAGGTGGGCGGGAAGAGCGACACCAGGTTCAGCCACAGCTTGCCCGGATGCGCCACGGTCAGCACCAGGTGGTTGGCGGCGGAGGCCGTTAGCGAGCCGGTCTTCAGCGTGAACTCGTGCTGCTTCCAGTCCGTGCCCAGGCCGGTGACGGTTGCCGTGGCCCGTGCAGTGCCCGTGTCATTACTGACGAGGCTCACGGTCACCGGGCCGACCTCGGCGGAATCCGCCTTGGCATAGAACGAGCCCTTGTAGGTGGTGTTGGGCCGCAGGGCCATGCCCCAGTAGCCCACGTTCAGCACGCCGGCGGGGTTCTTCGCGTCAGCCTTCTCCACGTCGATGCGCATGCTGTTCTTCAAGGCGTCGCTCGGGCCGGTGGTGTGGTCCGGCTCCATCTTTGCCACGGAGTTGCCGTCCTCCACCAGATACCAGTACGGCACGCCACTCCAGTCGTCGCGGAAGGTGCGGTTGCGCACCATTTCCGCATAGAGGCCGCCGTCATAGGAGTAGTTGATCTCCTCGGTCATGAGGCCGTAGAGCATGGGGCTGACCGCGTGGACCGACTGGTCCGGGTGGATGGTGAGCGTGGCGGGCGGCTCCTGCGCGAAAAGCAAACTACCGCCCAGGAGTACGACAGCCGCAGCCGCCGATCTAGCAAACGTTTTCCCAATCATCGACTTTCTCCCAAATTGCAGTGACGGGCCAGTATAGCGCGGTCTGCCCATCCTTGGGAACGAGCCCGGCAGGGCGCTCGCGACGCCCTCCGCGGGTCGGGATTCCATCGGCCCAGAGGCATGAATTCTGTGGACTTCGGCCCGACGCATTGTTAGCATCCGCAAATGGCTCACAACTCCCTGCAGGTTGCGCAGCGCTATTTCGACGCATGGAATCGCCATGATTCGGCGGCCATTGTGGCTGTATTCGCCGAGGGCGGCACGTACACCGACCCCACGACGCCCGGCCCGCTCACCGGAGCCGCCATCGGCGCAAATGCCGAGGCCCTTTGGGCGGCTTTCCCCGATCTTTCCTTCGAGACCGGCAGCGTGACGCAGAACGACTCAGGTCTGGTCTCTGCCGAATGGCGGATGAAAGGCACCAACGCGGGTTCCTTCAACGGGCTCCCACCCACCGGCATTGCCATTGAGCTGCCGGGAGCCGACTTCATTCGCGTGGAAGGCGACAAGATTCGGTCCGTCCAGGGCTATTTCGATAGCGCCGCTGTGCCCCGCGCCCTGGGACTCGACGTCATCATTCAGCCCAAAGCCATCGGCCCGTTTGCTTTCGGCACCGGCATGCGCGCTTCCAACGGCAATACCGCAACTCCCGGAGCCTTCAGCATCACCTGGATCGATGCGCGCACGGAGGAGGAAAAGCAGGAGGTGAGTGAGAGCGGCAGGAAGATCGTCACGGAGATGCTCTCGATGCCGGGATTCATCGGCTGGGTCAGCGCAGCCGTCGGAAATCGCAAGATGACGATCACCGCGTGGGAATCGCCCGAAGCCACAGCCCAGTTGATGAAAAGCACTGAGCACCGCTCCGCGATGGAACGCGTAATGGAGGGCGGCCTGGGCGGCGGCGTCGTAACCGGTGTGTGGGTTCCAGCCTGGTTAAATCGTCGCCTGGTGCGCTGTCCCTCGTGCGCCGGGATGATGGACGGCGAGAAAGCGCAAGGGAAGTGTGCTTGCGGCGCGGCTCTCCCGGACTTGCCTGCCTACTGGTAACGATCAGCTCCGCTGCAGCGAGCGTCGGCGCAGTATCAAGCTGCCGCCGAATGCAGGCGGAGCCTCTCGATCCGGCAAAGGCACAAGAGAATAATCTCCGGTTGGGCGACCACTCGGAACTCTGGTAAATGACCTGAAAGCGTTCCATCGGCTACTGGGTAGACACCGTGATCGCGTTGGCCCAGGACTTATGCGCGCCGCTA
>JAKAFB010000040.1 GCA_021818105.1 Acidobacteriota bacterium | reverse complement strand
AAGGTGCTGGTAGCTAGAGGCTAGAAGCTAGCGGCTAAAGACACCCCCCTACCCCCCCTTATTTATTTTCGTTTTCCACAAAATGTTTGCAGATAATTTCGTGGCCACGTTTCGGCACGCCTTCGGCTTGCGGCTTTAACCCGCGCAAACAGCCTGACGCGCTACCATTTCTGCGTGAGCACATTCTCGATTCTGGACAACCGTCCACCGCTCGCGCATGAGAGCTTTGCCGCCCACCGCGAACTGGAAGCCCGCCTCAAGGCCACCCTGCGCGGCGACGTCTGTTTCGATCTCGCCTCGCGCGCGCTCTACGCCGCCGACGCCTCCAACTACCGCCAGCTTCCCGTCGGCGTCATCATGCCCCGCGACGCGGCTGACGTCGAGGCCGCACTCGCCGCCTGCCGCGCCACCGGAGCCGCCGTGCTCGCCCGAGGTGCTGGCACCAGCCTCGCCGGCCAGTGCGCCAACGTGGCCGTCGTCTTCGATTACTCGCGCTATATGAACGCGCTCACCGCGCTCGATCCCGCCGCCAAGCTCGCCACCGTCCAGCCCGGCATCGTCCTCGACCGCCTCCGCGAAGCCGCAGAAGTCCATCACCTCACCTACGCGCCCGATCCCGCCACGCACTCCCGCTGTACCCTCGGCGGCATGATCGGCAACAACAGTTGCGGCGTCCACGGCCTGCTCGGCGGCAAAGTCGTGGACAACGTCCACTCCCTCGACATCGTGCTCTACGACGGCACGCGCATGACCGTCGGCCCCACGAGTCCCGCTGAGTTTGAAGCCCTCATCCGCGCCGGCGGCCGCGTTGGAGAGATTTATACCGGCCTGGCCCGCCTCCGCGACCGCTACGCCACGCTCATTCGCGAAAAATTTCCGCGCATCCCGCGCCGCGTCTCCGGCTACAACCTCGACGAGCTGCTGCCGGAGAACGGCTTCAACGTCGCCCGCGCGCTCGTCGGCAGTGAGGGCACCTGCGCCGCCATCGTCTCCGCCACGCTCAACCTCACCGCCAGCCCGCCCTTCCGCGTGCTCACCGTGCTTGGTTTTCAAGACCCGTTTCAGGCCGCCGATGCCGTGCCGCTCGCGCTCGAACACAAGCCCATCGGCCTCGAAGGCTTCGACCATCTGCTCGTCGACTTCATGCGCCGCAAGGGCCTTGCGCTCAAAGACCTTGAGCAGCTTCCGTCCGGCGTCGGCTTCCTGCTTGTCGAGATGGGTGCATGGTCCGCCGAAGAAGCGCAGGCAAAGGCCGAGGCTGTCGCTCTCGCTGCGCAGGCGTGGCCCAATCCGCCCGCGGCCCACATCTGCACGCCTGCTGAAGCCGCAAGCGTGTGGCATGTGCGCGAATCGGCGCTCGGCGCCATGGTGTTTGTCCCCGGCGAGCCCGAACGCTGGGAGGGATGGGAAGACGCAGCCGTTCCGCCCGCGCAACTCGGCAACTATCTCCGCGGCATCACGGCCCTCATGGCCGAGTACGGCTATCGCAGCCCGATGTATGGCCACTACGGCCAGGGCTGCGTTCACATGCGCATCAACTTCGACTTCCGCTCCGAGCAGGGTCTGCGCAACTTCCGCGAGTTCCTCGACCGCGCCACCGACGTAGTCCTCAGCTTTGGCGGATCGCTCAGCGGCGAGCATGGAGACGGCCAGGCCCGTGCCGCTTTGCTGCCCAAAATGTTCGGCCCCGAGCTCATGCAGGCCTTCCGCGAGTTCAAGGCCCTCTGGGATCCTGACAATCGTATGAATCCCGGCAAGCTCGTCGATGCGGTGCGCGTCTACGATCCCATCGAAAACCTGCGCCACGGCCTTCCCATCGAGTCCGGCCATGAGCGCGCCCACACCGCGCTCGAAACGCATTTTGTCTTCGCGGCCGACGGTGGCTCCTTCGAGCGCGCCACCGAACGCTGCGTCGGCGTTGGTGCCTGTCGCAAGACAACCGGTGGCGTCATGTGTCCAAGCTATCGCGCCACCGGCCAGGAAGAACACTCCACGCGCGGCCGCGCACGCCTGCTGTGGGAGATGCTCGCCGGCGCATTGCGCGAAGAGGGCTTTCAGAGCGAGGCCGTGCATGACGCGCTCGACCTCTGCCTCAGCTGTAAGGCCTGCAAGTCCGAGTGCCCCGTGCAGGTGGACATGGCCGCATGGAAGGCCGAGTTCCTCGCCCAGCGCTACAAAGGCAAGCTGCACCCGCTGCGCCACTACATCTTCGGCTTTGCCGACAAGCTGGCGCGCATGGGTTCTCTCACGCCCGCGCTTACCAACGCATTGCTCACCGGGCCCGCAACCAGCCCGCTCATCAAGCACATCGCTGGAGTGGCGCAACAGCGCACGCTTCCGCGCCTCGCGTCAAAGAGCTTCCAGAAGCAGCGCGCTGAAAAGCATCGTTCTTCCGCAATGCCTGACCAAAAGGCGGCCCCACCGCAGGTGGCGCAGGTGGTTCTGTGGCCGGACACGTGGAACAACTACTACCATCCGCAAAGCCTTATCGCCGTTGAAAAACTGCTCACAACTGCGGGCTTCCGCGTCCAAACGCCGCGTGGCCACATCTGCTGCGGTCGCCCGCTCTATGACTTCGGCCTGCTCGACGCGGCGCGCAGCTACCTTGCCCGCGTGCTGGAACGCATGACACCACAGATCGACGCGGGCCTGCCTTTCATCTTTCTGGAGCCGAGCTGCGCCAGTGTTTTCAAGGACGAGCTGCTTGAACTCTTTCCGCATGAGCCGCGCGCCCGGCGCCTCAGCCAGCAGGTCTGGCTCGTGGCAGACTGGCTCGCCGCCCATGCGCCGGGCCTTGCCGACGAAAGCCTGCGCGGCGCGCACATTCTCATCCACGGCCACTGCCACCACAAGGCAGTCTTCGGCGGCCCGAAGAGCGAGGTGGAACTGCTGCGTCGCGCCGGTGCCACGGTTGAAACCATCCAGGCCGGCTGCTGTGGCATGGCCGGCCCCTTCGGCTTCGAGGCAGACAAGTTTGAGGTTTCCAAAACCGTCGCGCAGGACGGCCTTTTACCCGCGGTTGAGGCTGCCGGCCCGGCGACAGTCATCGTTGCAGACGGCTTCAGTTGCCGCGAGCAGATTGCGCAACTGACCCAAAAACAGGCGGTTCACTTTGCTGAGGTGCTTGCGCGCAACTGCGGCTGTGGCGGCTGAGCGGTGTTTGCCTTGGTTGCCGGAGCCGCATCGCGCGGATTGCATTCTGCCAGTGAAGCGATTTACGATGCGGCCCTATGAAGAATCTGCTTTGCTCTCTGCCTCTAGTGTTCGTCGCAGTCCTTCCGCTCACGTGTGTACAGGCTGGCGCGCAAGCCAGCGCTTCCAGCACTGATCCGCTCGCACCCACGCTGGGCGTCAAGTCCGCTGCGGAAATTGATCGCGAGTGGCAGCAGTCGGTCAGCAAATACGACGTCGAGCGCAACCGCCTCGTCGCCGAGGCTGAGAAGCAGGCCAACGACGGCCCATTCCTTCCCGACTGGGCCTCGCTCATGATGTATCAGCAGCCGCAGTGGTACAAGGATGCGAAGTTCGGCATCTTCATTCACTGGGGCGTTTACTCCGTGCCCGCCGCGGAGAACGAGTGGTATCCGCGCAACATGTATCACCCAGGCGACGGAGCCCACAAGAACTTCCAGGAGCACTTTGCCAAAGGTGATCCCGCGCGCGGCTACAAGGATCTGATTCCGCTCTTCCGCGCCGAGCACTTCGATGCAGCCGCGTGGGCCAAACTGTTCAAGGAGTCAGGCGCACAATACGTTGTTCCAGTCGCCGAGCATCACGACGGCTTCTCGATGTACGACTCCGGCCTGAGTGACTGGACCGTCGTCAAGATGGGGCCTAAACGCGACACCTTGGGAGAACTGGCCAAAGCTGTTCGCGCCGAAGGACTGCACTTCGGGCTCAGCTCGCATCGCGCCGAACACAACTTCTTTTACGACGGCGGCCGCGCCATCCGCTCTGACGTCAATGATCCGAAATTCGCTTCGCTCTACGGCCCGGCGCATCAGTGGATCAGCGAGCCCGGCGGCCTGACCAACGACTGGACCTACGTAAGCACCGCGTGGACTCGCGACTGGCTTGCACGCGACACCGAACTCGTGGAGAAGTACAAGCCCGAGGTTGTCTACTTTGACTGGTGGATTGGCCAGCCCAGCTTCCGCAACACTGTCGCGGAGTTTGCCGCGTTCTATTACAACTACGCCGCGGCCCACGGCTACACCGGCGTCATCGACTTCAAGGACTACTCGCTCAACTGGAAGGCCGGCGTGCGCGACTTTGAGCGCGGCCAGCAGGATCACATCGTCGCTGACCACTGGCAGACAGACACTTCTATCAGCAACAAAAGCTGGGGCTACATCGAGAATGACACCTTCAAGTCTCCTGAGTTCCTCGTGCATCAGCTTGTTGACATCGTGAGCAAGAACGGCAATCTGCTGCTCAACTTCGGTCCGCGCTCCGATGGCACGATTCCCGATGAAGTGCAGGCGACACTCCGCGAGATGGGCGCCTGGCTCAATGTGAATGGCGAAGCTATCTACGCGACAACGCCGTGGGCAACCTTTGGCGAAGGGCCAACACAGGTGAAGGCGGGCGCCTTCCACGACACAGACACGAAGCCTTACACCGCAGAGGATTTCCGCTTCACCGCCAAGGGCGACAACATCTACGCTATCGGCATGGCCTGCCCAAAAGACGGCAAGGCCACAATCCACTCGCTTGGCTGGGCGCACGAAGGCCGTTCGCTGCATATCGCATCAGTGCAACTGCTTGGCTCCGCGGGCAAGGTCACCTGGACGCAGGGCGCTGACGCGCTCGATGTCACGCTGCCTGCGGATGCTGCCTGCAAATATGCCTACGCGCTCAAGCTGACGCCCGTGGCAAAATAACGTGTCTGCAGTGAAGCAATCCTGGCGTCGAATGTTCGCGGAGGGAGTATGTCCCTGAATCGTCGTCAATTTGTCGTCTCTGCTGCATCCGGCCTGGCGGCGGTGGCCATGCCGCCCTGGAGCTACGGCGCGGCGGAGTCTGAGTCTGCGCGCGATATTGCCAATGATCCGCTCCGCCCGCAGTTTCATCTGCTGCCCCCGCACAACTGGATGAACGATCCCAACGGCCCGATCTGGTGGAAGGGCAAGTACCACCTCTTCTACCAACTCAATCCGCACGCCGCCGTTTGGGGTGACATGCACTGGGGCCACGCCATCAGCACAGACATGATTCACTGGCACCACGAGCCCATTGCGCTCGCTCCTACGCCCGGCGGACCAGACAGCGAAGGCTGCTTCAGCGGATCAGCCGTTGTGTACAAAGGCGTGCCCACCGTGATCTACACCGGCGTGCAGAATGCCCCGCGCGATCAGGCCACCATTCGCGACGGCAATGACAAGCAGCGCGAGACGCAACTGCTCGCCACCGCCGAGGACGACAATCTGCTGCGCTGGAAGAAACTTGATACGCCCATCATCGCCACGCCGCCCGCGGGCATGGCCGTGACGGGCTTTCGCGATCCGTGCCCGTGGCAGGAGGCGGACAGCTGGTATCTCGCCGTCGGCTCCGGCGAGCGCGGCAAGGGTGGTTGCGTCCTGCTCTACCGTTCGCAGGATCTCCGCCACTGGGAGTATTTGCATCCGCTCGTGCAGGGCAAGGCCACAGGCCGCACCGATGCCAACCCCGTTGACTCCGGCGAAATGTGGGAGTGCCCGGACTTCTTTGAAGTGAACGGAAAGCATTGCCTGCTCTACTCCACCGAGGGCAAGGTTTACTGGACCACGGGCGACTACGACCGCAGCACGCATCGCTACACGCCTGCGCGCCAGGGCGTGCTGGACCACGGCGCCTACTACGCGCCTAAGAGCTTCCTCGCGCCCGACGGCCGCCGCGTCCTCTGGGGATGGATTCCCGAGACGCGTCCGCAGACCGAGTATGCCGCCGCAGGCTGGGCCGGCGCCATGTCACTGCCGCGCGTGCTCACAATCGGGCAGCAGGGCCAGCTTGAGATGCACCCGGCGGCCGAGGTCAAGAAGCTGCGCGGCCCGGTCCAAAAAGTCACCGTGCACCCCGGCACGCCTGTGCGGCAAAAGCTGGCTGCGCTGCGCCAGGAGCTACGCGTGCCTCTTGATTTCTCCAGCGGCGCGCTTACGCTACGCTTGCTCACAGCGGGCAACGTCTCATGGGAGATGACCGTGGACGTGAGTGGCAATGTTGTTCGCTGCGGCAAGGTAAACTTCCCATTGCCGTCTCTGCCTTGGCCGAGGCCAGTCCTGCGCATGTTCCTTGATGGTTCAGTGATTGAGTCGTTCATCGGCGGCAGAGAGGCGATCACCAGCCGCGTATACTCGCTCAAGCCCGGCGAAACAGAGCTGGAGCTTTCACTCGCGGGGAGCAGGTTTGTTGAAATAAGACAGTGGAATCTCGCGCCCATTTCAGCAGATCGAATGACAACGTAAGTCCGTGGTTGCTTTCGCGGCGTGGTCCTTTATAGTGTGCAAAAGCGTATTCCCGCCGCAAAGGAACAACACATGACACTGGACCGTCGAGGCTTTCTCGCTGCCTGCAGCCGCGCAGGCATCGCTTCTCCGCTGCTTCCCGGCATTTTGTATACGCTCGCCGCACAGGCGCAGCAGGCAGCGCCCAATGCAGCCGAGCCCAAGCTGGCGCCTATCACGCCGGAGATGATCGATCAGGCGGCCCTGCTCGCCGGCGTGGGTCCATTCACTGACGCGCAGAAGAAGATGATGCTCGACGGGCTCAACGAGCAGCGCGGCGGCTATGAGCAGATTCGTTCCCTGCACATGCCCAACTCCGTGGCTCCGGCATTTGTCTTTCATCCGCAGCCGCCAGCACCCAATGCGCCCTGCGCAACGCCCTCGCACGCCGGCACAAGCCTTCCCGTGTCGAACATTCAGGTGCATGCTCCGGCGCGCATTGAAGACCTCGCCTTTGCTACCATCACCGAACTCGGCGCTCTGCTGCGCTCCCGCAAGATCACCTCGCTTGCCCTCACGCAGATGTACCTCGCGCGCCTCAAGCGTTACGACCCGAAGCTGCAGTTCGTCATCACGCTCACGGAGGAGCGCGCGCTGGCGCAGGCCAGGGCCGCGGATGCCGAACTCGACGCGGGCAAGGTTCGTGGCCCGTTGCACGGCATTCCCTGGGGCGCAAAAGATCTGCTCGCCGTCAAAGGCTACCGCACCACCTGGGGCGCTGGCGGCTTTGAGCATCAGATGATGGACGAGGACGCCACCGTGGTCCAGCGTCTCGATGCTGCCGGTGCCGTCCTCGTGGCTAAGCTCACCCTCGGCGCACTGGCCATGGGCGATGTGTGGTTCGGCGGGCGCACGCGCAATCCGTGGAATCCGCAGCAGGGTTCCAGCGGCTCTTCGGCCGGCCCGGCCAGCGCCGTTTCCGCGGGCTGCGTAGGCTTCGCCATCGGATCCGAAACGCTCGGCTCCATCTCATCGCCCTCCACGCGCTGCGGCGTCACGGGTCTGCGGCCCACCTTTGGTTTTGTGCCGCGCACCGGCGCCATGGCTCTCAGTTGGACAATGGACAAGCTCGGCCCCATCGCCCGCTCCGCAGAGGATTGTGCGCTCGTGCTCAGCGCGATCTACGGGCCGGATGGCAAGGACACCTCCGTTGTCCCCGCCACGTATGCCTGGCCTTACGCCGGTGACTGGCGCTCCTTGCGCGTGGGCTACTTGAAGAGCAACTTCGACCCCATCGAGCCGCTCAAGCTGCCCGCCGTGCCTGCTGGTGAAACCACAGAGCAGAAGTCCGAGCGCGAGCGCCGCTCTGCGGAGGCCCAAGCTGCGCATGCGCGGCGCATCTATGACCAGCGCTACGACCTTGCCGCACTCGACAAGCTACGCGCCATGGGCGTGAGACTTGTCTCGCTTGATCTGCCCCATGCGCACCTCGGCGCCATGACGCCGTTGCTTACGGCAGAGGCAGCAGCAGCCTTTGACGATCTCACCATGACTGGTCACGACCGCCTGCTTACCGCGCAGGGCCCCGAAGACTGGCCCAATGCCTTCCGCGTTGCGCGCTTCTACCCGGCAGTCGAGTACATCCAGGCCAACCGCGCGCGTACGCTGCTCATGGAGCAGATGTCCGCACTCTTCCGCGATGTGGACATCATCGTCACGCCCACGGTGGGCAATCAGCTTGTGGCTACGAACCTCTCCGGCCATCCAGCGCTCATCGTGCCCAACGGCTTGCGCGGAGCCGATGCGCCTAAGCCACCCGTCATTGACACCGGTGACGAGGACAACATCGGCGGCCCGGGCACACCTGTTTCGCTCACCTTCCTCGCCGGGCACTATCAGGATGCAAAGCTTGCCGCTTTTGGTCGTGCGTATCAGCAGGCAACCGGGTTCCATAAGCTCCATCCCAAGCTCGACTAGCGCCGCCCATGTACGATGAGGGCATGGCGCTGGTCGAGGTGGAAGCGGTCTCCAAGAGCTATCCCCGGCGTGTCGGTCTGCGCACCGAGCAGCGCTTCGTGGTGGAGAATGTCTCCTTCACCATTGAAGCGGGCGAGACGCTCGGGCTGGCCGGCGAGTCCGGATCCGGCAAGAGCACGCTGGCGCGCATGATCCTCGGCCTTGTCCCACCTACGCTGGGCACCATCCGCGTGGCGGGCATCGACCTGGCCCGTGCCTCGCGCAGCGAAATGCGGGATGTGCGCCGCCAGATGCAGCCTGTCTTTCAGGACCCCTACGCCGCGCTCAATCCGCGCATGAAGGTGCTGGAAACCATCACCGAGCCGTGGGCCATCCATGGCTTTGAGCCAGGCATGAAACGGGGTAGCGCGGCCCTGCGTGCCCGCGCCGCAGAACTCCTGGCGCAGGTGGGGCTTGAGGATTCCGCGCTTAGCCGTTATCCGCACGAGTTCTCCGGCGGCCAGCGCCAGCGCATCAATATTGCGCGGGCACTCGCTCTGCGCCCGCGGCTGCTCATCCTGGATGAGCCGGTATCAGCACTGGACGTGAGTGTGGGGGCGCAGATCGTGAACCTGCTGCGCCAGTTGCAGCGCGAGCACGGCCTGACTTACTTGTTTATCTCCCACGCCATGCCTTTGGTGCGTTACCTCAGCACCCGCATCGCCGTGATGGAGCACGGCCGGCTGGTGGAAGTGGGCGAGGCCGAGGCGCTTTGTTCCGCCCCGCGAGAGGCCTATACGCGCAAGCTACTCGCGGCCACGCCGGAGTTGCCTGCCCGCGCGGCCCGAGGCGGCCAATGAGTTGCTGACGCTCTACTGCGGCTTGGACGGGTTTACCGGCGTCACCGGAATGTGTCCCTGAGGAAGCGCCGTTCCCGGATGGATCAGATTCCCGCCGGGCATCACGGCCGGGTGGTTGGTCGGCATCACCACGTCGGTCATTCCAACCAGCTCCACATCGAAAATCAAATCTGCCTTGGGCGGAATGCCCGGGCGTCCCTTCTCTCCGTAGGCCAGTTGCCACGGAATAAACAGGCGGCGCTTGCCTCCAACACGCATCCCATAAAATCCCTGATCGAAGCCGGGGATGACGCTCCGGTAGCCTTGCGGAAAAGTGATGGGCTCCGGCGGTCCCTGTTTGGGCTTGCCGTCCGGCCCCAGCGCCGGCTTGCCATCCGCACCCATCACCGGCATGCCGGGGTGGTCATAGGAAGAATCAAACTTGTGCCCATTCGATGCAAGCCAGCCGGTGTAGTGCACCTTGTAAATCTTGTTCGGCTCGGCCAGGGCACCTGTACCAATCCTGATGTCCTCGTAGCGCTCCGTGAAAGCCGTCTTCACAATGCCGTGTCCGGGAGGGATGCCTGGCGGCAGCGTGGATGCTGAAGCGCTGCGCGCGCCTGTCTGTTTGGCCCCAGTCGCCGGCTTTGCGGCGGTCTGCGCAAGTGCGAAAGAGGTGCTTGCGGCAAAAATGAGCAGAATAGCGAATGGCTTCATAGTGCGTGCAGACTCCATTTCTTCCTCACCGGGAGTGTATCAGCCGCGTCCGGCCAGCAGCCCCGCAAGGAGTGCCGTGCGCGGAGCCAGATGTTCAATCAAAACAGATTCGTGGAGGGCGTGAGCCCCTTCGCCCACCGCGCCCATGCCGTCCAGAGTGGGAATGCCCAGAGCCGAAGTAAAGTTGCCGTCTGACGCGCCGCCCGTCGCGGCCTCGGGCAAGTCAAGCCCCATCTCCGCGGCCAGCGTCCGTGCCTGCTCATACAGCCGCACGGTGCCCCGTGTGCGCTCCATCGGCGGGCGATTGATGCCTCCGGTAACCATCAGCGAGCAGCGCTTATCCTTTGCCCTGAGCGCGGCAAACTTGCGCTCGATGCGCGGTCCGTCGCCCTTGTGTGCCATGCGCACGTCCACCTCTGCCCAGGCTTCGGCGGGCACTACGTTTGTCTTGGAGCCGCCCCCCGCCAGGCCGACGTTCACCGTCAGGCCGCGTTTCAGGTCAGTCCAGCCGCTCACGGTTTCGATGACGCGCGCCAGCTCCCGCAGTGCGCTCGCGCCATTTTCAAAGTCCACGCCGGCATGCGCGGCCACCCCGCGAATATCGATGCGCCAGTTGCCCGTGCCCTTGCGTGCCGTCTTGTAAGCAAGCTTCTGAGCAGGTTCCAGCACGTATACGACGGAGCAGCTGCTCGCCACTTTCTCCATGATGCTGTGGGAGGCGGGGCTGCCCACTTCTTCGTCGCTGGTAAGCAGCAGCACGACTTCTCGCTCCAGCAGACTGGCCTCGGTGAGCATCTCGATGGCCGTCAGCGCCATGGCCACACCCGCCTTCATGTCCAGCACGCCCGGCCCCCAGATGCGGCCCTTCGCAATCCGGCAGGGCATTTGCTTGAGTGTGCCCAAGGGCCATACGGTGTCGAGGTGTCCGAGCAGCAGAATCCGGCCGCCTTTTGACCTGGGCCCGAAGCGCGCTTCCAACGCATTGCCGAAGTGGCGCTGCTTGTGCAGCTTCACCCTCCCGCCCAAGGCGCTGGCCCGCGCCGCAACCAGTGCAACACAGGCGTCGGCCGCAGCCTTGCCGTCGCTGGGGGACTCGGCCAGCACCAATTGACGGGTCAGTTCCAGCAAAGCAGACTCCTTGCGCCGCGCCCCAGCCAGCAAGGCGCGCATGGGTACGGGTATCTGGGTAGCTACGGGCATCACAAGTCCTTTCGTGCAGACTGCTCCGGCCGAGTCGGAGACCTTCTGATTCTAAGGGTTAGCAGGGAATTTTGACCGCAATCTGAGATCGGAGGGTGGCATGCAACCCTCATTGTGTGGCAAAAATGCCACAGGACGTATTTCGCGGATTGCGAATAATCTAACGTTTGCACCCGCTTTACCTGGTAGGAGTTCTCCCTTTGGCGCCATCCGTTCACCTGGAACAGACCATTGCTGAGCCGCTGGAGTTCACAGGCGTGGGTCTGCACTCCGGCGCGCCCGTGACAATGCGGCTCTTGCCTGCGCCGGCAGGTTCGGGCATAGTTTTTCGCCGCACGGATCTGGACAACTTTGAAATTCCCGCAGTGGGCCGCAACGTTGCCAAGGTCAGTTATGCCACCAGTCTGATGCGTCAGGGCGTGCTGATCTCCACCACGGAGCATCTGCTTTCCGCGCTGATTGGCATGGGCGTGGACAATGTGATTGTGGAGCTCGACAACCTGGAGTTGCCCATCCTGGATGGCAGCGCATTGCCCTATGTGGAAGCCTTCCAGCGTGCTGGCATCCGCGCACAGCGCCGCCGCCGCGAGTACATCCGCGTGCTGCGCCCGGTGGAAGTGCGCGACGGTAATAAATTTATTGGCGTCTATCCGGGCTCGGGATATCGCATTGACTACACCATCGAATTTCCTGCGCCGATTGGCCAGCAGCGTGCCAGCATTGACCTGGCTGCCGAAACCTATGGGACATTCATTGCTGCGGCGCGTACCTTCGGTTACAAGGCAGACGAGCAGCGCCTGCGCGACATGGGCCTGATTCGCGGGGCAAGCACAGAAAACGCCATCGTATTGGGACCGAAGGGGCCGGAGAACGGTCCGTTACGCTTCAGTGATGAGTATGTACGTCACAAAGTGCTGGATCTGATTGGCGACCTTGCGCTGGCCGGCCGTCGTATTGAAGGGCACGTGGTGGCCGAGCGTGCCGGCCACGCCATGCACACCGCGATCGTCTCCCGCCTGATGAAAGACAGGTCAGCCTGGGAAATGACGCACATCCCCTTAAAAGCCTCTCCAGCTGAGGCTTCAAGCACGCGCGGAGTGGCTGTTGGAAGCCCCGCGCTGTTGCGCGCCTAGTTCCTCTCCCTCCACATTCATCGACATAGGCCCGGTATCCTCTGGTAAATCAAACAAAGAGGATGCACATGGGTGTCGCGGCGTCAAAGCTCTTGCCCTCGTTGGCCAGTTCGCCCGTCTCAGGATTGCGCGCAAACACGCTGAGAAGGTTCGAATCCTGATTGGCCACCAGCATCCAACGCTCGGTGGGGTCCAGTGTGAAGTTGCGCGGGGTCTTGCCGCCGCAGTTGGAGCGCTTCATCGGCGTCAGTGCACCAGTTTTTGGGTCGGCCTTGAAGCTGTAAAGGAAGTTGTTGTCGCGGTTGGCAAAGTAGACAAAGCGCCCGTCGTGCGTGATGACCGTATCGCAGCCGCGCGTGGGACCGTGATAACCCTCCGGGAGTAGGTGGAAGGTGTCTTTCAGCTTAAAGTTGCCATCTGCCTTGTTCCACTCCAGCACTTCGACCACGGAGGCCAGCTCATACATGCAGTAAGCCGTGTGGCCATTGGGATGGAAGTGCAGCGTGCGCGGGCCGGAGCCGGGCTTGCTGTGGTAGGCGCCAGCCGGCGTCAGCTTTGCGGTGGCTGCATCGAGGCGATAGATGTGAATCATGTCGCCGCCGAGGTCGTTGACGTAGGCAAAGCGATTGTCTGGAGAGAAGGAGCAGAAGTGCGCGTGTGCACTTTCCTGGCGGTCCTTGTTTGGGCCGTGGACGGTGTAGTGTTCGGTCCACACGGCAGGACTCAGTTTGCCGTCTGTCACCAGGAAGCTGGCTGCGCTGCCGCCGCCGTAATCGGCTGAGAGCAACACGCATCCCGTGTGGTCGAGTGCCACGTGGCAGGTGCCTTTTGAGGCAGAGTTTTGCGCAGAAAGCGAGTGCAGCGCACCGTTTTTCACGCTGAAGCTGGCCACCTCACCGGTAGGCTTGCCGTTGAAGCTATCCAGCTCGCAGGCGGCGAACAGATAGTTGCGCTCTGGCGAAAAGGTGATCCAGTCCACAGTGCTGATGTGCGCAGCAACGCCGGCAGGAGTCAGTTCGCCCTTGGCGGAATCCCAGTCATAGGCAAGGATCCCATATTCTGTGCCGGAGGCGATGAACACGCGTTGGCGGGCGGGATCGGCGAAACTGGGCGATGCGGCAGTGGCGAGCGTGGCGGCAGTGGCAGTCATCAGAAAGTCGCGGCGAGAAAGTTTGTCCATGGCACAAGCGATTGTCGCCGATGGAGCGCAGTTCGCGCCACCCATGGAGAGGTGGGTGGGTCCAATCAGTTTTCCAGTTCGCTCACTTCCAGTCGCTCGTCGGCTTTCAGATAGCCTTTGCGGCGAAACCAATCTTCCATCGCGGGCTTCAGGCGCGCGAGCGGCACGCGCAGGCCGGCCTCCAGCAGGCCGTTGGCAATGGGCAACGTATCGTCGAAGATGGGCTCATTGGTAAAGTTGCGCATGGCGAAGTTGTCGATCCAGTGCAGGGGACAGGCGTGCCGAAGGCCGGCCGCATCGATCCGCTCGATTGAAATCTTGCGCGCAAACATACTTTCACTCTATCGCCCGTTTGCGGGTTATTCGTGGGACAAAGGCAGAACGGGTTGCGCCTCACTGGATTGCTGCGTCTCCACAGTGAAGCGTTTGTAGTCGAAGTCGCGTTCGCTAAAGTGCTGTCGGACGTTCTTCATCAGCAGAAAGCGTGCCTGCACAGTACCTTCGCCGCCTGTAGGCAGCCACAGGCCGTCTTTGACGGGCGCCTGGTCAAAGCGAAAGCTGGAACCCTTATCGATTTTGGCGAAGAGTCCACCTGCTATGCGGAAGTCATCTGTAAAGCTGACTTCGAGGTGCGCGACCTGCCGGTCCTGTTCGTCAATCCAAACCGCGCCTTGCATCTTCTTTGAGGCGTTCTCGGCCAGTCCGTGTGTCCGGGCATCCTTACGGCCAGCAAAATCAAAGACGATGGTAGCCCGCCCGCGATAGAGAGTGCGGCGCGGGTTGCTGACGTCCATAATCTCCAACAAGCGGCTGACGCTCACGCCTGCGTCCTCCAGCGGCTGACCGGGGGGCGTTTTCTGCGCCTTCTCCACCAGCTTGGTCACGCGCTCGGTTTCTTTTTGCTGGGCCTTTTCGTCCAGCGGCTGGCCGTTCTTTTTCACCACGCGCTGGATGAAATGGCTGTTCACGAAGAAGTCCTCCTGCTCTGTGGATTCGGTCTTCGTTATCTGCCCATTTGCGTCGATATTCTGGGTCGTCTCCAGTGAGGTAAAGGTGTAGGTTTCACGCACCTTGTCCAGTTCCCGCTGGTGCTGCTGCACCTCCCGCATCAGTTGGCGAATGTCAGGCATTGGGGCAACGGCCGCAGGCTGAGCAAACAATATGGAAGTGGAAAAAGCGAAAAGCCAGAGCACGCAAACAGCCCGCATGCGTCCACGCTGGCAGGAGGAGGCGCTCAGCCTTGGGCGAACCGGCATGGCTATTGGACCCGGAGTTACCCGAAAAGTCACAGGCATAACAGGCAATAGTAACTATCTTCCTTTGGTGGACTCATGGTATATCCAAGGCTTGACGGCATGAAGTATTGAAGTAGCGCTGACCCTACTTCCCATCCAAGGAGACCCGCTGCATGTTTCGACTGTTAATCCACTGGCTACTCTGCGCGATTGCGCTGATGGTTGCCTCCAAGCTCATCGATGGCTTCTACGTGGATGGGTTGCAGTCCGCCTTAATCGCGGCCGTGGTGATTGGGTTTTTGAACGCGACTCTCGGATTCATGCTGAAGCTGATTACCTTTCCACTCGCCATTATCAGCTTCGGGATCTTCCTGCTGGTCATTAACGCAGCCATGATCATGGTGGCCTCGCATTTCGTAGACGGATTTTACGTCTACGGCTGGGGGCCGGCGTTCTGGGGAGCCGTTGTGCTGGCCGCGCTCGGCATGATCATCCGTTTTGTGATGAAAGAAGAGTAGAACGGCGCGGCGCACTGGGTACGGCTAAGGATGGGCCGCCTTGGGCGTCGGGCTGAGGTCGTGCTTCCGCTGTTCATGCGCAAATTTCCTCTTGCCATTTCCCGGTCGCTCCGCTTCAGGCGCCTGTGCGGGTTCAGAGGCTTGTGCGGACGGCGTGGGATGCTTGAGCACCGGTCCCTGGAGCGTCTGCGGAGTACGCACGGCACCCGCGCTGGAAAAGCCGCTGGGTGACGCCACAAGCGGAACCACCGCCGCTTGCGGAGCCTGCGCTGGCTGCACATGCGAGTAGACGCCCCAGCCACCGCCCGCGACAATAACGACGATAGCCGCTGCCGCTACGCCCCGCAGTTTCCCGGAAGCAATGGAAGAGCCTGCGGGCCACGGCAACACCCTGCCTGTGCGCGGCGCAGCGCTAAGCGCCGCTTTTACGCGATTCTCCAGCCCATTCGGTGCCGGGAGGTGAGCAAGCAGGCGCAGGGTCGCCTCGGCTTCTTCCGAGGCCTTGCGCTCGTCGGGAATCCTGACCTTGAGGGAATTCATTTCCAGCTCCTGGAGTGGCTAAGCAGGCCCGCCATCAGGTTGCGCGCGCGAAACAGCCGCGAGCGGACGGTGGACTCGGTAACGCCCAGCATGGCGGCAATTTCCACGCTGTTCAATTCTTCAAATGCAGATAGGTACAGCACCTCGCGCTCTTTGGTGGGCAACTGGTCTACGTATGCGAGCACTTGCGCATGATGCTGCACGGCGCTTGCGCGCTCTTCCGCGGTCAGTCCCTCGGCGGGCAAAACGCGGGCCAATTCTTCAATGTCATCTGTTTCCGGGCGGGTTTTCGCGCGACGTTTGCGATCCAGCACGATGTTCCAGACGATACGGATGAGCCACACGCGGTGGTCGCGCACCTCGCCCAGCGTGTGTCGATGGCGCAGCACGCGCAGAAAAGCCTCCTGCACGGCATCTTCGGCATCTGCGGCGTTGCGCAGGACGGAGAAGGCCACGCGGTAGAGGGTGGAGGAGTACTGATCTACCAGCGCCGCTAGTGCAGCTTCCTCAGCGTGCTGGCGTTCCTCGTCATGCACGGCGCTCGGGGCTGTCTTCATCCATCCTGCGAATAGGACCTGGCTGGTGCTCATACAACCACCAGACGCAGGCATGCTTGAAACTGCTCATCTGTTGCGACCCGCTGGAATGGCTCCGCGGGGTTTGCTTCACCCTACTGCCCCGCGGTCAGTTTCTGGGCGGCAATCGAACCGGCCACGCCGTCCTTGTCTGCGTCCTTGATCTTGGCCCACAGTGTGCGAGCCTGATCCATCTTGCCGGTCGTGGCATATAAGTCCGCCAGATCCAGCTGCGCCACGCTCTTTGAAACCGTATCAGAGGGCTTGGCGGCCAGCTCGTTATACAGGTCAATGGCCTGGGCATCGCGGCCTGTCTGGCGGTAGAGACCGGCAAGTGCCAGTTTTGCCAGGTTTGCCAGATTCCGGTTCCATGAGCCCGCAGCCGATTTCAGCTCTGTCTCGGCCTGCGAGTTCTGGCCAAGGTCAGCATATGTGACGCCGGCAAAGTACTGCGCCTTGGCACCGGCTGCGAGCCAGCTGTAGTTTTTGGCCACCTGCACAAACTGCTGATTTGCGGCCTTGGCGCGTGCGCTCGCCGTGGCATAGACACCGGGCATGGGCGGGGCAGCGGGATCGGCCAGCGGGGCAGTGTAGATGTCCAGCGCAGCGCCCAGCGCGGCATTGGCTGCGGAGGACCGCACGCTCCAGAAGATCGACGCACCAATGATCACCACAACAACCACGGCGATAATCACCGCCCAACGCACCAAACCGGCGCGGTGGCCACTGAGCCAGCTCACGCTGGTGGCTGTGGCTTGGGCTAACTTGTCTTTCTTGAGGGTGTGACGGGTCTGTGTATCCACTTGGAATTTTGTCCTTCGCTGATTGGCTTGCAGGCTGGTCCTTACAGGCGGGCGCGCAACGGCTGCATCGCAAGTAGTCTACCAGCGCGTGAAAGGCAGCGTCCACACGACGCGCTGCCGCTGGTGCGTTTCCGTCCGCTTTTCCCGGTGTGCTTGCCCTTGTCGCGCCGGGGAGATAGGCTAACTGTATGTATGAAGACTTCCACGTAACCGATCGCTGGAGCGGCGAAGACCTGCACTGCCGGTGGAAGGCGACCATGGTGGCCATCGCCACGCGCCACGCCGATGCCGTGGATGTGCGCTTTGAAGTAAACAATCGTCCGATGTGGATTGCATTGCCCTGCGAGGCATGGGTGGAGCAGAAGAAGCGCACGGGCAAGGTGATCACTGACCAGCTTGCCGCCCAGATTGCGGGCCGCTACCTCAAGCAGCTCATCGAAGAAGGCTACGACGCCGGCCGCGAAATTTACACGATGTCGGTGGACGAGGTTCTGCAGAACCTGGACGCAGTGGTGGCGGAAGCTAAGGAAGCCGGCGGAATCCCTCTGTTGCCGGTTGGCGTGTAACGACCACTCGCTCACGGCGCACAATTTGCATGGAGACAGTTCTCAGCGGACCTGCGGAGGTAACGCACATGAGGGCTATTTCCCCGGCTCGGCCGCCCCAGACTCATGGGGCTCGAGCGCAGCTCATCCAATTGAAAAGAAAATATTAAGGTCGAATATGCAGCAGAAAATATTAAGGTCGAATATGCAGCAGGATGAAACAGGCTGCGAGTTCTGCTTGCCGGTTCAATTGTCGCCTGGCATGGTGGGCGCTATAGGATTCGAACCTATGACTTCCACCGTGTGAAGGTGGCACTCTACCGCTGAGTTAAGCGCCCCAGGGAGGGGTGGCGGAAAACACGCCGGTGGGGCTTCCCGTAGGGTAGAGTAACACCAGAGGGGCTTTACGGCCAACCCCATGCCGGTCAGCTCCGGTACGGGCCTAAAGCCTTTGTTGTGACTCATGCGCTGGAAAGCCAGATCGACGCGGAACGCGGGCGAATCCCTCCCTCCCTCCGAGGAGGCATTGCATTCTGTCTCCGGGCTGGGGAGCGCGGCGCTGCCGGGCAATGAACTGGCCGAGGCGGACCTGCTGGACGACGCAATTTCTGCGGTAAAAAGTGGAACCGTCGCGCAACCTTCCCACGGGGACGGGGTTCGAGAAGATATGGCTACCCTGGTCCTGGACAACCCGGCCCTGGGAGACGGCCCGGCAGCACGGTCAAGCATGCACAGGGTCACGGGTCAAGCCTTGGATGATTCAAGCGATGCGGCCATCATGTTGCGCGTGGCCGCCGGCGACGAATCGGGCTTCAATTTTCTCGTGGAAAAGTACCACCGCCCGATCATCCACTTTTTGTTCAGGATGGTGCGCAACCAGGCAGTGGCCGAGGAGTTGGCGCAGGAGGTGTTCCTACGGGTGTACCGCTCGCGTGAGAGCTACCGGGCCGAGGCCAAGTTCACCACCTGGCTTTATCGGATTGCGACAAACCTGGCGGTAAACCACGCCCGCGATACCAGGCATGAACGCGCGGCGCAGAATGTGTATCTCGACGATCCGGACGCGGAGACGGGGACCACGCCGGACGTTGCCGACGACGCGCCGTCGGCGGAGCAGCGGATGTTGCGCGACGAACGGATGGCGGCCATCCGGGCACATGTGATGGCGCTGCCGGAGCGGCAGCGGATGGCGGTGCTGATGCACAAGTATCAGGGGATGGACTATCGCCAGATTGGCGAGGTATTGAAGTTGAGCGAGTCAGCGACCAAGTCGCTGTTGTTCCGGGCTTACCAGACACTGCGTGAGAAGTTGAAGGATTTTGTGTGAGTGAAAACAGCCGGAGAACACCGGCGGGGATTGGAGTGGCACGATGGAATCGACCATGAAACATTGCACCGGAATGGAGAAGAAGCTTGCGGATCTGCTGTTGAATCCAGATGCGGCGCCTGCCAAGGTTGCGTCTCATGTTGCCGAATGCGACCCCTGCAGCAGGGATCTAGAGGAACTACGTGCCACGATGGCACTACTGGATGCGTGGGAGGCGCCCGAGCCGAACCCCTACTTCATGGCGCGATTCAATGCGCGATTAGACGAAGAGCGCGCGGCGGCGCCCGCAGGCTGGCTGGAGCGGTTGCGCGCCCGCCTGGCCTATGGACCGCAGATGCACGCGCGGCCGCTGGCAGCCATGGCGCTCACCGTGGTGGTTCTACTGGGCGGGGGAGCCTATCTGGGCATCTCCAACTGGACGCAACCTGCCCTGCAGAAGCATCCAACCGCCGTGGTGCAGGATTTGCAGTTGCTGGACAACAACGCTCAGCTGCTGGATCAGCTTGAGTCAATTTCGGACAACGAGAACTAGGGGGCAGGCAGCTCTAAGAGTTGAACCGTTCCGGCAGGGGGCCGGGAGCACCATGATTGGGGAACAGAACACGATAATGATACGGAAAGCGCAGCGCGCGGCTATGGCAGCGGCTGTGGCTGCGGTGTTGTGTGTTCCCCAGGCCTGGGCGCAAGGCCAGCACGGAGCCTCGCATGGCGCAGGCAGATCGCAGGATCATCCCTCCCGGTCGGTACGCCCGCAACCGCAACGCCCGCAGGAAAGACGAGAACAGCCGCAAAGCACAGGCGGCACGCGGCGCAATGAGCCCGCCCGCCAAAACCAGCAGTTCCGTGGCATGGGCACGAACAACTCTGTTCAGCGCCCCGCGCCGATGTCGCGACAGATGCCCGCGATACCGCCCTCCGGCGCACGCCCTGCTTATCCCGGCGCGTCCTTTATGGGACAGGGCAACACAGGACAGAATTTTGCACGGCCGGCCGCTCCGCGTTACTCACCGCCAAATTATGGCGGGCCGGGACACTTGGGCGCATGGCTCAATCAGCACCGCGGTGTTCCGTTGCAGGACCAGGAAAGGCTGTTGCGCCAGGATCCAAGTTTCAGCCGGCTGCCGCAGCAGGACCAGCAGAGGCTGGTGCAGCAGCTGCACCGCATGGATCAGATGCCGGAGGGCCAGCGCGACCGCCGCTTGGCGCGCGCAGAGGCGCTGGAGCGGTTGTCTCCACAGGACCGCGCGCAGATCAGGGATTCTGCGCGCGAGTGGTCTGCGCTTCCGCAGGATCGGCAGGCCAGGATGAGGCAGGCATTTCGTGACTTGCGCGGTGTGCCGCCTGACCAGCGCCAGATGGTGCTTGAATCCAACCGCTACCAGAACACCTTCACCCCGCAGGAGCGCGGCATTCTCACCAACCTGCTGCGCGTGGAGCCGTACGAGCCGCCACAATAGGCGTTGGGGCTCAGATTAGTGCTCCAGCACGAGCGGCGCCCGCAGTCGGATGTCCCGCGAGGATGCGCCCACCTGAATCTCAAACTTGCCGGGGGCTGCCTGCCATGACTTCGTCTGCGGATTCCAGTAGGAAAGCGCGGCGCGATCCAGCGTGAATTGCACGGTCTTTGTCTCGCCGGGCTTCAGTTCCACGCGGTGGAAGCCCTTCAGCTCATGCAACGGCCGGTCGATCTTCGCATGGCCGTCGCGCACATAGAGTTCCACCACCTCTGCCCCGGCGCGCTTGCCGGTGTTGCGCACCTTCAGGCTCACAGTGACGGGTGTATCGCCCGAGGTTTTGCTGGGGGCCACCTTCAGGTCGCTGTACGCAAAACTTGTATAGCTCAGGCCGTAGCCGAACGGGAATTGCGGCTCAACGTTCTTTGTGTCGAAGTAGCGATAGCCTACGTAGATGCCCTCGGCGTAGTTGACCACAAGATTCGTTCCTGGATAATTTGCTGCGGCGGGTGAGTCTTCATACCGCTTGGGCAGCGTGACGGGCAGCTTGCCCGATGGGTTGGCGTCGCCGAAGAGGACGGATGCCAGCGCACGGCCGCCCTCCTGCCCGCCATACCACATATCCAGCAGTGCGGGCGTGCTGTCGATCCACTTTGACATGGTGACTGGGTCGCCAGTGTTGAGCACCACAATCGTGTGCGGATTGGCCTTTTCGACCGCCTCAATCAGCGCGTCCTGCCCCGCGGGCAGGTCCATCGTGGCCACGTCGTGGCCTTCGGATTCGAGTTTGGAGTAGCGGCCCACCACCACGATGGCCACATCGGCATGCGCGGCAGCTTCGGCAGCCTGCTTGAGCGCCGCCTCGCGTGCCTCGGGTGTATCCTGTGCGGCGTCTTCACCCTCCATGCCGACGCCCAGCGCATAGTCTACCTTGATGGCGCTGCCTGCCCGCTCGCGAATGCCATCGAGCGGCGCGATAGTGGTTTTAGGCCGCACCAGCGAACTGCCTCCGCCGCCTGTGCGCGCCACGGCAGCATTGGGGCCGATGACGGCAATGGAGTGCACCTTCGCAGCGTCCAGCGGCAACAGGTCGCCATTGTTTTTCAGCAGCACGATGCCTTCCGTCGCCCCCTGCAAGGCGACTGCCCGCTGCTCGGGTGTATCGACCGGCTCGCCGCCCATATGCGGATGATCAAAGATGCCGCTGAGGAAGATGACACGCAGGATGCGGCCCACGTTGTCATTCATCGTGGTCTCAGTGATGTTGCCCGCCTTCACTTCTGCCAGTACTTTATCTGCAGCGAGCCATCCGGCGCCGCTTCCGGCTTTCTGGAAGCGCTCAGTCTTGGTCATGGCCACCATCTGCGGGCCACCCGGCATCTCCAGGTCCATGCCCGCGTTGACGGTCGGCGCTGTTGAGTAGGTGCTCGCCCAGTCAGAAACCACGAAGCCCTTGAAGCCGAACTCCTTCTTCAGCACATCCGTCAGCAGGTACTGGTTCTCCCCGCAGTGCACGCCGTTGACCTTGTTGTAGGCAGACATGACGGTCCAAACATGTGCGTCTTCGACCGCTGCCTTAAATGCAGGAAGATAGATTTCGTGTAGCGTGCGCTCGTCGATGTGCGCATCAATGCGGTGGCGTTCGAACTCCTGGTTGTTTGCATCGAAGTGCTTGACGGATGGGATGACACCCTCACCCTGCACTCCCTTGATGTAGGCCACGGCGAGGCGCCCGGAAAGATAGGGGTCTTCGCCATAGCCCTCAAAGTTGCGGCCCCACAGCGGAACGCGGTTGATGTTCACCGTTGGCCCGAGAATCATGTCGCGGCCCAGAGCCTTCACCTCCTGCGCAATGGCCTGACCCTCGCGCTGCACGAGTGCCGTGTCCCAGGTGGAGGCCATGGCGATGCCCGACGGGAATGACGTGGACTCAATCCTGACCGGCGCGTTGGCGGCGCTGGTCAGGGCCGAGCTACCCAGCCAGGAGCGCACGCCCATGGGCCCATCAGACATCTTGATAGCGGGGATGCCCAGCCGTGGAATGGGCGCGGACTCCATCCATCCGGATCCGGAAAGCATGGTGGCCTTTTCCTCCAGCGTCATGCGGCTCAGCAGGTCGGCCACACGCTTCTCCACGGGCTGGCTTGCGTCCTTGTATGGCTCATAGGTGGGCACGTTTGTTTGCGCACTGAGAGTGGTGCAGAGTAGGGCTGCGGAGAGAAAGCACAACGAAAGGTGGCGCATTGCTGTGGCTCCGGTGATGGACTTCTGATTCGCGGCCCATCGTAAAGGATGAGCGTATGGCTGGACAAATGAGTTTGGAGGCTCTTGAAATAGCCTTCAATCGCGCAGGTTCAAGGGCTGGGCACTTTCTTCCAGATCATGCTCCGGTGCAAGCAGTAGCCAGCCAATGCCGCCGGCCACAAGCAGCAGCCCAATCCAGGTGCGCGGAGTGAGCGTTGGATGCACGACCGCCGCGCCGATGAGCAGAGCAACAAATGGGGCGAGTACAAAACGGGTGGTCATGCGCACAGCTGACATGCGCCTCATCAGCCAGAAGAGCAGCAACAGACCAGGCAGGTCGATTGCGGCTGACCAGGCTAATTCGCCCGCCAGCTTGTCCCAGCGCCAGAAGGGCTGCTCCAAAACCGCACTGAACAGAACAAGTCCCACAGCCGCTGTAGCGCCGGCAATGGAAGCAAGGGGAATAATTGGCCTGCCGGGTGTGCGGATGACCACGCGTACCGCATAGCAGTTGGCGGCCGCTATGCAGACTGTTGCCAATATCATTGCGCTGAACGCAATGGCTGCCTCAACTGACTGTGGAATCTCCACTGGAAAAATGCTGAGCATGCCCACTACGGTGGCCAGGGCCGCCGGAAGCATGCCCCGGCTTTGCGGACCCATCACGTGGCCGATGTAAGGCTCCAGGACGACTGCAAACACGGGGACCAGAGAGAAGAGCGCAACGCGCGTCAGCTCCGGCACCCACATGTGAGCAAGTAAAACCAGCACGGCTGGCGCCACGAAGAGCCCCAGTCCCACGAGTACAGGCTCAAGCAGGTGCCAGCCTCGGGGCCATGGTGTGCGGCGCGCCACGGCAAACAGGGCTGCCATCACCGCCAACACAGCGTAGGGCACCGCCTGCTTTTCCAGGGTCGGCAGAGGATGCAGAGAAAAATTCCGCAGCAGGTCATTGCGCAGCGAGGCAAGAGACCACAGCACACACAGCAGTAGCAGCGCCACTAGAGGGCCTGATCTGGGCCAGGTCCGCGCCGGCCGATGTGCCGTCATGGGTTCCATCCAGGCTCTCCGGCTTCGGGCAAATAGGCCCGAGCGTTGCACTACAACCCGCCAAGCTACCCTACCTCGGGTAAAATAATCAATGGGCTAAGGCCACTCTTTTGTTGCGCAGTGAGCGCAATCACAGCAAGGAGCATGATTCCTATGGCGATTCCCGCCACCCAAATGCGTCCGGGTATGATCATCAAGCACAACGACCAGTTGCACCTGGTCTTCAAGGTGGAGCATCGCACTCCCGGCAACCTGCGCGCCTTCATCCAGGCCAAGCTGCGCAACCTCAAGTCCGGCGCCATGTTCGAGCATCGCTTCCGCTCCGCCGATGCCATTGAACGCGTGGTGGTGGATGAAGTGGCCATGGAATTCCTCTACGCAGACGGCGACGATTACTACTTCATGAATCCCGAGGACTTTGAGCAGACGGTGCTCAAGGGCTCCACGCTGGGCGATGCGGTTGAGTACCTGACGCCGAACCTGCAAATCAAGGTCAGCTATTACGATGGCCAGGCCGTGGGCATTGAGCTGCCGCAGACCGTTGAACTGACAGTGGTGGAAACTGAGCCGGGGCTGAAGTCCGCAACCGCCTCCAGCGTGACCAAGCCGGCCAAGACGGAGACCGGGCTGGTGGTGCAGGTGCCGCCGTTCATCAACGAAGGCGAAAAGATTCGCGTGGATACGAGCGAGGGAGCTTACCTGAGCCGGGCATAGTTCGCGTTCATGTGTGCAGGAAAGAAGGCCACCGCATCCAAGCGGTGGCCTTGTAGTTTGGTCTGGCGTTGGTTGGACTGTGCCTACAATTGCACCGGCCTTGCTTCAATCAGCGCCTCGATGCTGCCAAGAGCCTCGAGAACGTTGGCTGCCACGGGCGCGTCCACCTGCACCACGGCCAGCGCCTTCACCGGCTTGGCCCCACTGCGCTCGCGGCCCAGAGCAAAGTTGGCAATGTTGACGCCATGCTCGCCCAGAATCGTGCCGATTTTGCCGATGACACCCGGCACGTCGAGGTTGCGGCAAACCAGCAGGTTGCCTTCGAGCGGCGCCTCAATGTCGATGCCGCTGAACTCCAGCAAACGAGGCTGCTCGCCGTGCAATACCGTAGCGCTGGCGCGGCTCGCACCGTCGGCTGCGTGCAGAGCAATGCTGAGCACCGTGCCTGCTCCGCCGCGCCCCGCCTCCTGTTTCTCCTCATGGAGGCGGATGCCTCGCTCGGCAGCCACGGCTGCGGCGTTGATGCGGTTCACGTTCTCCGATCCCTGCAACAGCCCTTCGATGGCCGCATTGCGCACGAGGTCTGTCTTGGCCTCGGCCAGCGAGCCACCATAGGTGATTTGAATGCCATCGATGCCTCCCTTGCCGGTCTGCGCAAGGAACGATCCAAGCCGCCCTGCCAGGTCGATGTAGGGCGCAAGCTGCACGTATTCCTCATGGCTCAGTGAGGGCAGGTTGACGGCGTTCTGCACCACGCCCAGTTTCAGGTACTCGCGTACCTGCATCGCAATCTGCACGCCCACAGCCTCCTGCGCCTCTGCCGTGGAACCGGCGATGTGCGGCGTGAGGATGACGTTGTCGAGCCCGAAGAAAGGCGAGTCCTTGGGCGGCTCCTCGGTCAGCACATCGAGTGCTGCTCCGGCCACCTGACCGCTCTTAAGCGCTGCCGCCAGAGCTGCTTCATCCACCAGCTCGCCGCGCGCGCAGTTGATGATGCGCACGCCCTTCTTCATTGCGGCCAATGTCTTGGCGTTGATGACGCCAGCTGTCTGCGGCGTGAGGCCCACGTGCAACGTCAGGTAGTCGGAGCTCGCAATCAACTCATCAAGCGAAACCAGCCTAATGCCGTTTTCGCGCGCCACGGCAGCGGAAACGAACGGATCACTGCCGATAAGTTCCATGCCGAAGCCCCGCGCGCGCCGGGCTACCTCAAGCCCGATGCGGCCCAGGCCAAGAATGCCGAGTGTCTTGCCGCGCAGCTCCGTGCCTTGCAGCGACTTCTTCTCCCACTTCCCTGCGTGCATTGTGTTGTTCGCTGCGGGCACCTTGCGGGCCAGGGCAATCATCAGGCCAACGGTCAGTTCGGCCACCGCCACGGCGTTCGCTCCCGGGGTATTCATCACCACGATGCCGCGGCGCGTGGCCGCATCGGCATCAATGTTGTCCACACCCACGCCTGCGCGGCCAATCACGCGGAGCTTGGGCGCGTGCTCCATGAGCGCGTCATCCACCTGTACCGCGCTGCGCACAACCAGCGCGTCCGCGTCAGCCAGTGCTGCGGGCAGTCCATCTTTGAGCTGGTCGTGCGTAAGAACTTCCCATCCCGGTTCGGCCGCAAACACGGCCAGCGTCGCCGGAGACACCTTTTCTGCCAGAACAACCTTCATTGCTTCTCCCTTGCCTTGCTGCGCGGGTTCGTAAGCATCAAAGCGGATGTCGTGCCTCTCGCAGAACAGCTCGAACATCCGCAACACGGCGGCGTGGGGTTTGCCCTCGCCGCGTTCGTACTTCGTGAGAGAGTTGGGATGCACCCCCAACTGCTCGGCCATCTGGTATTGGTAGAGGTCAAGCTGCTTGCGTGCAATCAGCAGCTTTTCCCCAAAGCTCAGCTCGGGCATCTGCTTCTACCCCTTTACGGCGTTTGCGTACACCTGCTGCGCGGCGGCCACAGCCTGGCCATATTGCACGGGCAGCTTCAGCGTGTCCTTGGCAATGTGCTCCATCGCGCCCAGCAGGGCTACTGTGTCGAGATAGTCAAAGAAGCCCAGATGCGCGACGCGAAAGATCTTGCCCTTCATCTCACCCTGGCCATTTGCGATGACAGAAGCAAAGCGCGTCTTCAGCGCCTTCACCACCTCGCTCGAATCCATGCCCTCGGGCACCGCTACCGCCGTTGCGGCCGCTGCCGGGGCTGAAGGCGCAAAGAGCGTGAAGCCCAGAGCCAGCAGTCCCGCGCGTGTAGCTTCTGCGTTCACCTGCGCATTGTTCACCAGAGCGATGCGGCCCTTCTCCAGATCACCGCCCGCCTGACCGGCAATGTAGTCCAGAGCGGCACCAAGGCCCGCGATCAAGGCAACTGCGGGCGTGTACGCGCTCTCTCCCTTTGCCGCATTCTTGCGCTCCTTGCGCAGGTCAAAGTAATAGCGCGGGTTCTTCGACTTCTCCATCGCAGCCCAGGCCTTATCGCTCACGCTCAGGTAAGCCAGGCCCGGAGGAATCATGACCGCCTTCTGCGATCCGCCGATGAGGATGTCGATGCCCCAGCCATCCACGTCAAAGTGCGTGGTGCCAAGGCCCGTAATGCCATCCACCACGAGCAGCGTCTCCGGGGCGACTTCCTTGATGAGCTTTGCGACCGCTTCCACGTCGTGGCGAACAGCGGTGGAGGTCTCCGTGCCCTGCATCAAGACCGTACGATGCTCCGGCTTGAGCGCCTTGCGCACCTGGGCCAAGTCAAACGTCTGGCCATAGGGTGCCTCGACCACGTCCACCTCGCATCCGAAGGCCTTGGCCAGAGCTACCCAGCGCTCGCCAAACTTACCGGCAGTGAGCACCAGCACCCGATCGCCCGGCGATGTCAGGTTGGAAACCGACGCCTCCATCGCACCCGTGCCAGAGCAGGAGAGCAGCAGCACGTCATTTTGCGTGCCCACGAAGACTTTCAGCTGGGCCAGCACCTTCTGGTAAAGAGCGCGAAACTCCGGTGTGCGGTGGTGCATGTCCGCCGCGGCCATGGCAAACTGGGCGGCTGGAAGCAGGGGGGTGGGGCCGGGGGTAAACAGGCGCGTTTTGCGGATCATCTATTCCCTCGCTTGGGGCAGGCTAAGAGGTATCGAGCCAGCCGCAATAATCACAGAATACACATTATTGTGACTTTTGTGAATTGTGGTCTGTGCAAAACTTGGCCTTGTGGAGTCAGAATTTCTGCGGGCATGCTTTCAAATACAAAAGCTTCGGGGGAGTGCATCCTGTGTGCACTCCGCCGAAGCTGGTTAACCTCTTTTTGCTTGAATAGATTCAATCAGCGACGGCCACCGCCGAAGCCGCCACCGCCGTGGAAGCCCCCGCCTCCAAATCCACCACCCATGCCACCGTGGAAACCTCCGCCAAACGCGCTGGCACTATGGAAGCTACCGCCCCCGAAGCCGCCGCTACGCAGGCCGCCAACATGGATCGGCCCCCCACGCGGACGCAGGCTTATCGCACCTTGGGTGCCAAAGGCAGCCGCGCCGTAGTTGTGCATGCCGGTATAGCGGCCGCCGAAATAGCCACGGCCGTAGCCGCCGTAGTAGCCACCACCCCAGAAGCCACCCCAGTACGGGGGATAGAAGCCAAAGCCAAACGGGCTCCAGAACGGGCTGGCTCCGATGAAGGTGTAATCCATAAAGTAGGGATCCCAGTACCAGCCAGGATAAAAGTCCGGCGAGTCAACATAGTCCGGCGCGATCTGTTGGTTGGCCTCGGCCAGGTACTGTGAGCGCAGGCTGCTCCAGTTGTAGAGGTCATCCTTGGCTTGCTTGATGTTGAAATCTCTCGGCTTCTCTTTTGTGAGTGGCTTACCTGCCTCTTCCGGGGTCAGCAGGAACTCGTGGTGGTTTTTGACCACGCGATACTTGCCGGGTTTCACCTCAACTGCTGCCTTGCCGGTAAAGACCATTGCAGTGGGATTGTTTGCATCAAACTCGTAGTAGCCGTTTTTCACAAGCTGTGTCACAACACCGGCATCGATGATCTCAAGGTCATTTTGCGGGTGGATTTCATCTACTTCCACACCTGCGCGGCCATGAAGCAGCTGCACTTGAGTGAGTGTCAGGCTCGGGGAAATCATTTTGACAGCGCTGTTGTCATCCACGCGCAGAAACACGCCCGGCGTGAGTAGAACTTCAACCTTTCCTGTGTGGGTCGTCAGAACCTCGCCTGGATTCAACTGCGTATCACCGACGCTCTTGTTGGAGAGCTTCTGCCCCTCAAGCAATGCCGAACCCTCCACGTAATTCAATGCTCCGGGCTGGGTAATATCAGCATTGTTCTGGGGAAGATCGGCGCCGAAAGCCGGCGCACTCAAAAGTCCAAGGCTGAGTAGCAGGATCGTTATCGATTTGGTGTTCATCGATTTGTACCTCGCTTATATAAACAGCCGATGGCAATAAAAGTTGTGGCGCCTAGCGGAGCTAAGATTTATTTATGCATGAAAAAGCACTTAACTAAAACGTTTGTGCCAAGCGCGTAACCAGAAAGGTTTGTCAAATGCTCCTCCCGGTTGCGGTGCAGGAACTGGAGAACATCCGTCAGGACTTAGTTCTGCTGCGGCGAAGAAGACGATAAACTTGAGACACCGGCAAACAAACTCTATTACGAGGGAGGCAGGAACAGCAATGGCAGAAGCAGGCGCACTGGAATCGCTCATCAATCTGCAGATTGTCACGGCGATGAAGGCTCATGACACTGAGCGCACGGGCACGCTGCGGCTGATCAAGAACGCCCTCAAGAACAAGGCCATCGAAAAGCGCGCCGCTCTGACGCCCGCCGAGGAGCAGCAGACTCTGGCCACGATGATCAAGCAGCGCCGCGACTCCATCGAGCAGTTCACCAAGGGCAACCGCCCGGAGCTCGCCGCCAAAGAGGCAGCCGAAATCGTAGTCATCGAGGAGTTCCTGCCCAAGGCGCTCGATGAAGCAGGCCTGCGTGCGCTGGTGGCCGAGGCCGTGGCAGAACACGCCACCGCCACCGGCCAGAAGCCCACGCCCAAGGACATGGGCCCTGTTATCAAGGCCGTGCAGGCGAAGCTGCAGGCCAGCGGTCTGCGCGCCGAGGGCCGCTTGGTCAGCGAAGCCGTGAAGGCCGCCCTGGCTGGCTAGGCCCGCTGCAGCAAACATCAACCTGGAAATACGAAGGGATCAGCGCGCCTGCGATGGTGCGGCACGTCGTATTGCTTGTCGGTGCGCGGCGTCTATTTTGGCGTGACTAAAAAATATGGCCGCTTATGTCATCCTCATGACAAAAAGGCTGATTGCGAGCTTCGTTGTCACGGCACGGAATGTGCCGATAAGTAAAATCATTGTAAGGAATATGAACATTTTCAAGCTGGTTCGCCTGCTGAAGACGATCTATATAGATCGCGAACCGGAT